>JABDEO010000078.1 GCA_013287015.1 Chlamydiota bacterium | reverse complement strand
GCGATACGTCGTATTTTGGAACAGCTCAACTTGTTATGGATTAAGAATGAGCAATTTCAGGAATTAACAACGGCTAGTCCACTGGCTCCGCTATTTAATGAAGCGCCCGACAGATATTTGATGCATGTCAGGCCGGAACAGCGGGCTCTCTATTTTCATCCTCTCGAAAAACACTTACAGGTAAATCTCGATCACATCAAAATTCCGTTAACGGAAAACAACGCTCCTCCCATCCCTCCATTGCCTAAAGGTCAAATAGTCGATAAACTAAGTGAATTTGTTGAGATTTTTGAAAAAATTAATTTTACAGATCCTAAAAATCCCAACTATCTGAACCCCAAAGAGATGCCTGAATGGAGTTATGCAAAGGGCCCTCTTGAATGGGCTGTAAATCAAATAATCAAGCGTCCAAAATCTGATAAATATGCCGGCGTTCCGGGAAATGAGAAGGAAAGAATCGAATTTTGGGACACTCTGACATTGCAATTGAAACACATTATCCTCAAATTAAGAGAGCGTCCACCCGCCAGTTGTTCCCATATTTTTCGTGCGATTATTAAGATACACAACGCTTGCGCCGAGGCGTTGCAAGGCGTCATCGACACTCAATATAACGAATTATTCGGGATCGCTTGTGATATGGAAGCGGAATCAGTTCCTGCAATCGTGAGACATGTTCTTGAAAACAAACGTCAACTAATCGTGGATGGACAACTGTATAAACATGAAGCGGTATCCGGTTGGGGTGACGGTGGACTGGATGTTCATCTCCTGAAAGCCGGCAAGAAAGCGATTGGACCACGGTTTGGCTTAAACCGCGCCAAAATATTTGGTCATACAGACGAGTATGAGAAGTATAAGAACTATCAGTTGAAGGATCCTGACAAATTATTGAAGGCGTGTCAAGATGAGTACCCCGCTTCAGTGATCATTGACGCCGTGCAAGATTACGTTAATGGGTTAGTGAAGCTGGAAGATCGGCAAAAATTTTCTGATTGGTGCAGAGACAATGCTCCGCAAGAATGGACAAAAGATAAAATTAAAACATTGCAAGAAAAAATAATGCCTGAGTATCTGGCAAGAAAAAAAGAATTGTTGGAGATGTCTTCTAAAAATATTCAAAAAGAAATAAGTGATCATATCAATAATAAAATTCTGGCAAAATATGGCGTTAAAAGCGTTGCGAATCCTGAAAATGCAAAGCTGGTGGAAGCTGCAATTGATGCGGCGATAGAGGCGGTCCGGACGAAAAAAACAAAGACGTCACTTTTTTTACAGCAGTTAATTCAAAATGAAAATACCGATGCAGCTGACAAAGGCGCAGCAAAGCGCAAGCTTCAAGAGGATGTTGCATTATTAGCGCAGCGAGATGGATATATCAACCTGCAACTTAATATCTTATTGCAAAGCAAAAATATCGCTCCGATAAAGCATCCCCAAAAGAAGGATGCTGTGAAAGACGCTATCGAAAAAATGATCCAGCAAGAATACGTCGATTCGGTCGCCATCTTCCAAACCGTAGACTCAGGAAAAATATCTCGTCGTGGTGTGATCGATATGTTGATCAATCAACAAATACTGATTGATTCCAAAGCGAGCAGTTCGAAAGCTGGTTTTTTTGATTTTTTAAAGAAGAAAATGAGTTGGTAATAAAGTGGCAATAAATCATATAAATTATATGTGTTGACAATTTGAATATTTTAGTTTATAATGTCGATAAATTTGTATTTTATGTGTTTGTAAAATAATATTATAAAAAGGGAATCCAATGGGCGTCAATAATGAAGCAAGGCAAGGCCTTTTGCACGAAGTGAATTTTTCCTTGAAAGACAACGAATATCTTGCATATGAGTCTCAGCAGAAAACATTTTGCGCCATTGGCGCCGACGCCGCCCTTGCCAACAATACGATGTTCAAAGTGCGGCGGATGGCGAAGAACGTAAACGCTTGCATGTCGCCGGAAGCCCTATCGGGATTGAAAGAAGCGCAACTGCTCCATCTGGCTGTTAATGTACGCCATATCAACAAACTCTATGATCTTCGTAATACAAAAATAGACCAAAGCCGTTGGCTGCGTTTTCTCGATGCGCTCATTCGGATTATCACCTGCGGCTTGACTCGGTTCAAATATAAAAACATAAATGTTGCACCCTTGGAAAACCAGATCATCGAGCAACTCAAAACAGGGGATGCAAAAACAGGATTAGGATGTGCGGCGTTAATTCAAAATTTGGCGGAAATGCAAGAAGAATTCACCTCTTTCCCGACTCTTTCGAAATATTTGCTTCAAGTCACATTATCCGCTTCTGCGGACATCGATCTTGCGCTTGAGGAGCCGGAGTTTGCCAAAACGTTTTCTGTTTTGATGCTCACCCGTTTTGCCGAACTGAACGACGCGCAAAAAAAGCGTTTTATGCAAATAACGGAAACGATGTTGGCAAGAAAAATTGCGCTGCCTGAATGGGAAAAAGCGCCTATAGAACAGTGGAAAACTTTGTTGAATGCAGTAGCTAAATTGAATGGCGCTGATATGGTGTATTTTGAGCTGCAACAGGCGTTATATAACGCCGCCTCTCAGCATTATGGCTCTTTGGGTTCAGCTAGAAATGATTTTTTCACGATTCTGCTATCACAAGATCAGAAGCTTGAAAAAACTGATCGAAGAATAGAGATCGGTTTAATGAAATATTTGGCTAAAAATCTAAATGAAATAGATAATGCTGCAAGGAAAAAAATATTAGATGATGCTGAAAGAATAAAAATATTAGAGAATGCTGAAAGAAGAAAAATATTAGATGATGTTGGAAGAGTAAAAATATTACTGAGTAAAATTCCTACATATGGTGAGCTGACTGAAAAAGAACGGGGACGAGTTGTCCTCTGGTTGAATACTTTAAAATTTGATCTTTTTGATAAGGGTGAAGAGTTTTTCAAAACTATCTTTGGAGAAGAAGGCGTCAAGCAATGGATGACCTATCTTGTCGATCCAGCGCGCGCTAAAGTGATTGCGGAATGCAGCAAGTTTGCACTGCAGTTATGTTACACAACAGCCAACAACGGTTGGAGTGAAGAGGGAGCCGAAATACCTAAAGTTTTACAGCATCTTAATCTCATTGGGTTAGTTGATGAAAACCCTAGACGCGAATTTCATGAATTGACAGTCGCCGGTCCTCTCGCTGCGTTTTATAAAGCCAATCCCGACAGGTTCTTGGGCCAAGCAACCGAAGAACAACTAACGTCTTTCTATACCCCATTAGAAAAAAATATCTATATGAATCGGCCGCATATTAACATCCCCCTTGTCGAAAAGACAGCTCCGGTCATCCCTCCCTTGCCTCCAGGCGTAACCGTAAAGTTGAATGAATTGACAACAATGTTTGATCAATTAAACTTTACTGACACAACGCATAAAAATTATGTCTCCCCTGCGACAGTGCTGGATGAGGGCGCTGTGATGAGTCCAGAGAACGCGCGTGCAGCTCTAGCTTCGCTTATTAAAAATGTACAAGCTCGTCCTCCCGGTTTTTGGGGAGCTCCTGCAGACCCTGTGGAACATAAGGCTTTTTTTGACAATATAACACGGGCTTTGGAGCATATCGTTTATAGATTGAGAAGTCGTCCCCCTGCCGATCGTTCAGCCGCTTTGGTGCAAATAGCGGCTGCAGGCAAACATTGCGGCGGTCGATTTATAGGAAACATTCTTGCCCCATATTACGATGTAACGGGACAACAGGTTAATATTGAGGTGGAGACTATTGATGCGATTATGTGGCAAACGCTTGCAAAACGTCGAAAAGTTATACTTGAGGGCACGGTTTATCAATATGAGATAGATCGAAACCAGGGGGGAAATGAGGCAGATGTGCATGCTACAATAGCGGGCAATAAATTTATAGGACCGAAATTTGGAGTGGATGTCCGCGCCTATGAATATAAAGATCAATTTGAAAACGACACATATGCACGAGAAGATGTTCAGCAAGAAATATTGAAAGCATGTGAGGAAGCGTATCCATCTACTGTCATTATCAATGAGGCTACACAGCGCATAAATGGCGGGCCTGGGCATGATGGTGATGTGATTATCGAAAACGAAGCTGATCGCGAATTTCTCATTCAATGGTTTAAGGACAACATGCCTCCGGAAAAGAAAAAATCCTTGGGAACAATTAAATCTGAATATGATAAGCGTAAGAAAGAGCTGGAAGCGATGAAGGCTAATGGGAAATTACTCGACGAAATAAAGCGATATATTCGTGAAAATATCACTAAACAATATGACATAGGCGTATTGGCCGACCCTACAAACTGGGACGAGGTGGAAAAGGCGATTGACGCCGCTATTCTAACAGCAAAAAAAGGGTCGCCGCTTCACAAGCTTAAGCAAAGTGATGAACGCGATGATGAAGACAAGGGTTCTATAAGAAAAGAACTTCAAGCATCCATAAAAAATCTGACGTCTCCTGATGAATTTATCAAATGCCAGTTGAGTTGCTTGTTGAAACAACATGGAGTCGCTGCTGTAGACAAACCGCAGAAATGGGATGTCGTCGAGGGGGCCATCAGAAGAAAGATTGAGTTGGATTATTTAAATGACGTTGTGTTTGTTAAAAATGAAGATGACGAAGCCACCCCTAGAATTTCACGTGAGGCCATTACGCACCTCTTAGTTACGATAAGAGCGCTGACTCTCACTCCGCAGCCCGACATTTATGCGCATGTGCCAAAAAGAGCGCCGCGAGCTCCACGAGTTCATGGAAATCAATGGCATCAATATATTAATATTAATCATCAAAATAATGGCGCACATGCTTTGGGTAATTATATTAACAATCACATTAACCCTTATATTAACCATGGCAATGCAGGCTTAGCTTTAGTTAATTTAGGTGCACAATTGACTAATTTAGCTGGCGCATTTGGGAATTTGAATAATAATCACTGGTGATGCGTTATTTCATACCATCCTTTCAGGACTCGGGTTTTTATTATTGTCACCCAGGCCTCCGCTTCGCTGCGGCCTGGGCTGTAACATTCCGTCCTTCGGACCTGAGGACGGTTAAGCAGGTCCTGATGTCAATTTTGATCTTCAAACGCGCTTAAATCGTCCTGAGGTCCGGAGGACCGGAATGTTACAGCCCAGGTCGCAGCGAAGCGGAGGCCTGGGTTATCCAACCAAAGAGCTGAGTCCTGAAAGGACGGCATAAATTAATCCCACAAATATTTATCATCATATGGAATTTTGGCTCGCTGCAGCATAGCTACAAACTCTTCCTTGAAAGTGACAGTTTTATGGTGTTCCTTTTGCAAAGAAAGATATTTTTTTGCACCTTCTAGGCTTGGTCTGGAGACAGAAAACCCTCCATAACCGCCTTGCCAGGCGAAATCGCTGTAATGACCGCCTTTTGTTTTTATCCAACGAGAGGAACTTGATTTCATTTCGGATATGATTTTGCTGATGGGTATTGTTTTTCCTAATTGAAGCAGCACATGAATGTGATCCTCTACTCCATTGATTTTTATAACCGGACAATTTAGATTGCGGCATACCCCACAGATGTATTGATGCAACTCCTCTTCAACATCGGGTTTGATCCAAGGATGACGTTCTTTTGTGCTGAAAACAAGATGTAGAATGATATCCACCAGTGATTGTGACATTTGATTACCTCCAATTATGCCGTCCTTTCAGGACTCGGGTTTTTATTATTTTCACCCAGGCCTCCGCTTCGCTGCGACCTGGGCTGTAACATTCCGGTCCTCCGGACCTCGGGACGATTTAAGCAATGCCTAAAGGCAAAAATTTGATTCTTCAAATCCGCCTCAACCATCCCTGGTCAACGTCCTGAGGTCCGGAGGACCGGAATGTTACAGCCCAGGCCGCAGCGAAGCGGAGGCCTGGGTCATCCAACCAAAGAGCTGAGTCCTGAAAGGACGGCATAAAACGTTGGGATTTCGTGTACATCAAAAGCAATTATTCATCCAAGAAAGAAATTAAAAAACTTATTCGTTATCATTGGATTCTTATCTTTTTTTTGCGTAAACTGCGCATTATGATGGGAACGTTTTTTGAAATCGATTATTTTGCATGTCTGCTGGCCGCGGCGTTCTTTATTGCATGCCTGGGAATCGCGCGCTGGAGCGTTAAACACCCCATCCCTTGTCTGTTTTTTTCCGATCTTTCCAACCTTTCTGTTGCAGCCCCTTCATGGCGCATGACAATGGCGACTCTGCCCAAATGGTTGCAATATGGAGCCTTAGGGCTATTCGCATTAGCGTTTCTTGATCTCCACTTGCTGATTTCACGTAAAACGCCCTCATCGGGAATGCCGAGCGAAGGCATCGCCATCTACCTAATCGTTGACCAATCCGGTTCGATGCGGGAAGAGGTCAAAATTTCTTCTTCCAATGGAAGCGCCATGAAAATTCCCAAAATCGACCTGTTGAAACGCATCACCACGCAATTTGTTGAAGAGCGGCCTAATGATCTTATCGGGCTAGTCGAATTTGCACGGACGGCGCATGTACTGTCCCCATTAACCCTCGATCATGCTGCAATCATCAAAGATCTTGCAGATTTGCAGGTCGTATCGGATAAGGACCAAGATGGCACCGCCATGGGTTATGCGATCTTTAAAACCGCCAACATCATTGCGGCTACGCGCCATTACGCTCAGGATTTAATTGGAACTGACGCTCCCGCATATGAAATCAAAAGCGCCATCATGATTCTTATTACAGACGGTTTTCATGCTCCAAGTCCATTGGACGAAGGCAAACGCCTTCGCAATATCGACCCGGTGGAAGCGGCGCAGTACGCTAAAGAAAAAAAAGCGCGCCTTTATGTGATTAATGTTGAACCCTCTTTGGTTTCCGCTGAATTCGCTCCACAGAGGCGTCAAATGCAGCATGCCACCCAACTCACGGGGGGGAAATTCTATTTAATGGACAGCTCCAATAGTTTGGATCAGATCTATGCGGACATCAATTCTTTGGAAAAAAGCGGTCTTCCCCCTGAATCATCACTGGAGGCCATTTCTAAGGATAAGCAGCCTCAGTCATACCGACGCGTTTCATCTTACCCGATATTCATCGCCTTAGGGATGGGACTGCTGCTTATTTCAGCGCTGTTGAACGCCTCACTGTTCAGGAGGTTTCCGTGAGCCCGCAAGACATTCGCTATGGATTCCCTGAAGCCGCCTATTTGTTTTTCGCCGTTCCACTATTTTTATGGTTGTTTTGGAGTCTATTTCAATACCGCCTGCGGCGACAAATGCATTTTGCATCACCCGAAATTTTAAAAGTCATTCTAATTCCACGCTCTTCTCCTTTATTTTGGGGCAAGTCGTTGGCTTTTTGTTTCGCCTGGATTTTCGCCGCATTGGCTCTCATGCAGCCGATGGGATATGGCTATTATCCTGCGGGAACCACTTCCATCCAGTCATCGACGCATTCTCAGCAGGCGGTCCGGCAGCGTAAAGCGCATGAGATCATTTTGTTGATCGATGCGTCTTCTTCGATGTCTATTGCGGATAGCCGAAATAACACGACTCGGTTGTCTTTCGCCAAGGAGATCGCCGACGCAATCGTCAGTCGCCTGAAAGGGCAGACAGCCGCTCTTGTCGCATTCACCTCGCAAATCACACAGCTTGCTCCGCCTACGACAGATTACCTATTTGTTCGCCAGATGTTGCGGGAATTGCTGATTAACGAAGGGGGAATTCCGGGCACCAGTCTGATTGACGCTTTAAAGGAGCTCCGTCAGCGTTTTTTTTCCGAACCGTCGACGCTTCGAAAAACCGTCGTCTTGATTAGCGACGGCGGCGACACGGATATAGAGGCTTCGCAAGGAGCTGAACGAGAGAAATTTATAAAGCGAATGCTTGAGCCTCTTGAAGACTCTGAGCGAAACAATTTGCAAGTGTTTACGATCGGCGTAGGATCTGTGCAGGGAGCCGCTATTCCCAACATCTCTTTTGAGGGCAAGCCGGTCCTATCCGTTTTGGACGCCGATCTCTTGCAAAAAATCAGCAAGGAAGGGCGCGGTAAATATTATTTCGCCAATGAGATGTCGCCTATTAATTTAGCTGCGGAGATTGTGAATGCAATGGGAGAGGAGTCTCCGGCCGCCCGCAAAGAGACGCTTGAGCAAGTGACGAATAGGGAAGATGATCTAGTGCATGATTTTTACTATCAGATTCCACTTGGTTTGGCGATCCTGCTGCTGACTGGCGTTTTGCTGCTTCCCGATGTTTCATTCAACCCTAAAAGCAGTGTTCAAGCATGACGTTTTTTATGCCGTCCTTACAGGACTCAACTCTTTATTTGCATGACCCAGGCCTCCGCTTCGCTGCGACCTGGGCTGTAACATTCCGGTCCTCCGGACCTATCTAAACCATTCCTAAAGGTCCGAAGGACCGGAATGTTACAGCCCAGGTCGCAGCGAAGCGGAGGCCTGGGTCATGCAAATAAAGAGTTGAGTCCTGTAAGGACGGCATGAGAAACGGCGCTTGTTTTTGAAAAATACGGTATTCAGATATGAAAAAAGATTATGTTTTGCTGCTGCCGCTTTTATTTTGGGCGGCGTCTTTAAGCGGGGAGGGGAGTGAGGGCAAACAGATGCGACAAGCGGAAGTTTTTTTTGAAGACAATGAGAGCTCCCAGGCTGTTGAACAGTATCAGAATTTGTTGCAAGAACCTCATGCGCCCTGGCAGCGCGCCTTGCTGACATACGATTTAGGCAGCGCGCTCATGGGTGAAGAGCGCTGGAGCCAAGCCATCGCCACGTTCAATAGCGTGTCAGTAGATAGCGACACTTCCCCTTTGCTGCTCTTTCGGCTGAAGAGCCAGCTGGCTTGGGCGTACTGGCGGCAGGGTTTGCAGGCATTTAAACAACAGGATATGAACTTGGCAAGACAAGCGTTGCAATCCGCTTTGCCGGAGGTGACTTTGGCGCAACAGGCGCATTGTCTTCTGACGTATGCTGAAGGCGCGCCGTCATGCGTTCCCGAGCCGGATTTAACCGCCCTGCAAGCGATGATTCAAAAACTACTGCTCTCCCTGCCGCCCCCCTCCGCTTCCCCAAAACCGCCCTCTTCAGAAGAGGGTTCCGGAAAAACAGAGACGCAAAATGAAAAAGAAAAATCCACGCAAGAGGTTCTGCAGTTCCTGCTTGAAATGGAACGCGATGACGCGTCGCCATCGAAGGCTCCCTCGCTAAAGAAAGGGGTGCAGCGGCCATGGTGATCAGATTTTTCTTCATAATCTGTGGACTTTGTTTTAACGCGGCCGCCATGCACGGCGCGAACAATCCCGATCAAGATGTTTCAATTTCCGCAGTGATTGATCCGTATAAAGCCTTTGAAAAGCATCCTCTGCAAGGAACGATTACAATCACCCATGAAGCTGACGTCCCTGTAGATGCGGCAAGTTTTCGTCTTGGAGATAAGCCGCTGGAAGTGGAGCATGTTAAAGATGTTCGGATCTCTTCTAAATTGATTATTTCCATCTATAATTTTCAACTGCCTGGACAACCTAAAGGAGTGTATACGCTGCCTAGAATCAGCGCAAAAATAGGAGGAGAGTCATATTATTCGTTGGCGACATCATATGAAGTCACGGGGGCGGCGGCGACTCCGAATGTCAACGTCTCCACAGGAGCGAGCGACGCTGTTTTAACCCTTAGGGCCTCTGTCGATGGGCCGCTGCCATTATACCCTGGACAACGCGCACGCCTAGTCTACCGCTTTTATTTTAAAGGGGATGTCGAATTGACGTCGGAATCTCTGCCGTTGCTGGATCCAAAGGGATTTGTGAGAATAGGTGAAAAACAGATCACTGAGTTTCAGCAGGGTGGATTCAACGTTCAAGAGATCGCTCAAGATGTTCAAACTGTGGAGCCGTAAAATCAAGCTGCTGCGGCATAGGCTGACCGGAAAAACGGTAAACCTCCATCGCGCTGATCAATGCGCGCACCTCGCCAGCCGCCCCTGTTGAGGGCAACTCCTCCGGAGAAACGTCTTCAGTATGGATTTGCCCTGTTTCTTTCAGCCGCAGCAGCAGGGATTGCGACAGCAACTGAAACCGTGCTGGACCGTCAGCGGGAGCCGCCATCGCCGCGGCGAACAGTTCGACGCTCCGCTTAGGATGAATCCGCCGCTGTTCTTCTTGCAGATAACGACGCAGAAAAAATTGTCCTCCAACAAGAAGGACGCCGACTGGAATCAACCATAGGACCGTCCAGGAACCATATGGCAAGTTTGACAAATTTTTCGCATCAAGCTCCATGACCCCGGTGATTTTGATTGGAGCAGGAGGCTGCACGCGTTTTTCGATTTGAACAGCAGGTTTAGACGACGCCGTTGACTCTGTCGACCCCGCCGCAGGCTGCTGAAGCGGTTTAACCTGAATGGGAATGGGGGGGCTGCGGAGAGTGGCGTATTTGCCTGCCTCGGGATCAAAATAGGAAAATACAACAGCGGGAATTTCTTTAACGGCAATCGATAAAGGATATAGATCAACTACAAAATGTTTCGTATTGCCGGCGATCTGTCCAACAGGAGGCAGATCGCTAAGATGAAAAAACTCTTTGAAACCCGCTTGGGCCAAATCAGGCATATTGACAGCGGCAAGGTTGCCGGAACCTGAAATATCAATTGCAAGTGAAAGTTTGTCATCGACAGCGACAACGGCTGGCGTCAACAGCGAAACTTTCATTGTAAATTTTCCGGAGGCTCCGGAGAATGAAGGCGGCTTGCCTTCCGATGGAAAAGGACTTACAACTATCGTGACCGCAGGCGTTTCTGAATGCAACGCAGGCTGTAAATAAGTGCGTTTTCCTACAAGGTCCTCCTGATAAGCGTATCCCTCGACAAATGAAGCGTCAAATGTAAATTTTCCCGGCTCCACAGTTTGAACATCTTGAGCGATCTCTTGA
>JABDEO010000077.1 GCA_013287015.1 Chlamydiota bacterium | reverse complement strand
TAAGATTAATAAATAACATTATGGAGCTTTTATGGAACCGTCAAATCCAATACAAATAATAAATGACTGCATAGAAGGTAGAAATCTATATTATGTACCGAATGAGGGAGATTCAAAAAAAATTGCGGAAGAAGAGGGAGCTCGATTTCCAACATTGAGTCCAGATGCCGGCCCTAGAGATATTATAAAAAGGGTAAAAGAAATAAAAAAAGAAATATCTAAAATAGACAAAGATTTGAAAACACAGGGAAAAATAGTCGCAGAACGAGCAAAAGATGTAACGAAGAGTATAATAAAATATACAGAGACAGAAAGCAGACAAGATGCAAAGCAAGTAGCCAAATGCAGTAAAGTGCACTTTGAAGCAATGCAATGCCAGAGGTCTATCGAACAGGAAATAGCAGATCTTCGTTTAATAAAAAAGACTATGCGAAAGCAAGCAGCGATCCTTGAGCAAATGGAAAAAGATGAGAAAGCGTCGCAAAGTAAGGGAAACGAAAAGAAGCCTACTGGTTATATAAAGCTGAAATAGGCGGGAATCATAAAAAACCTTGTCCATGTAGACTTCTTTCAAAACTGCATTGGAGTCAGGCCTGACCGCATCAAAAATTGTAGGGACGATAGGGACTCAAGCGACCTTAGGGACATTGGAGACAGGGACAGAGACAATCAGATCGTTTGTCCCTGTCTCCAATGTCCCTAAGGTCGCTTAAGTCCCCATCGTCCCTACAATTTTTGATGCGGTCAGGCCTGAAAAGAAGTCCGTTGATGATAAGTCAAACACCTTGTAAATTTGGAATAGAGATTCGAAATTACAAGGTATCGCACTATGCAAAGACCTAAATATTTAAAAGATCTCAATCATTTGTATGTTATTTTTCCTGCAAAGGAATCATTTCCCATGGCGGATCAAATCACGGCCTGCGGCCTTGATTTTCGCCCTTTCTTACCCTGACATTTCTCAGTTCAAAGACAATAAAAAATCACAAAAATACAATATTTTAAAAAAAAACAATACTATAATTTAATTGAGCAGTTATTTGTTTTTTAGATATAATGGATATTGTATGGTTTAGTGTTGTTTAGAATAAAATAATAAACTTGTCATTTCAGATAAAAATAAGTAAGTAATTTAGGAGGTTTTTTATGGAACCAGCTTCAAGGTTAATAAGTGATTTAAATATTTTAATACTAGAAACAAATGAGAAAGATCAGAAAGGAAGCAAATTAGGGAAGGGAAATAAATTTAGCAACTTTGACACATTGCCTAAAGCTACGACTGTTTTTGAAAATATTTTGAATATTGGAAAAGAAATAAGCAACTTAGAGATGCAGATAAGGGCGGCAACAGCATTACTTAATAGTTATGCAATAACGCCGCCAACAGGTGACGAACAATTAGACAATGATGAGCTAAGCGTAATTATGATGAATACGTTAGGCATAGAGGGGGCGTCTTGTGGGAATAAAGCGGCTATTGAACATCGGGTAAGGGAGATTGAAGGCATACAAACAGCTATGGAGGCAACACGACTGAAATTGGTGGAGCTAGAAGAAAAGAAAATCGCACAAGAAAAAGCGGATAAGGCGGGGTCTCCACCGGCAGTTGAAATAGTCAAGATAAATGACTTAATAAAAGGGATAAATAAAACTAATCTTGGCAAAGCCACAAGAACGACACCAACACATCGGGGAAAAGTAAAGGTGCAAACTCGGGGAGGGTCAGAGAGGTGGTTAAGGGAATATGAAGAATTGCCTCAAAATGCCACTTCTAAGGACGTTGCAACTATGCTAAAAAAATTAAAAGATGAAATAACTGAAAAAAGAGAAGCAGAAAAAACCGCGACAGGAAAAAATAAAGAATCAATTCAACATGACATAAAGGATATTCATAAGATAAGAAAAATCATGAGAGCGCAACAGCCACTGCTTGAAGAAAAAGAGAGGAAAGCAGAGAAGGCATCGCGTAAAGAACCAGAGCAAGGAGTGAGGTTGTCGCCCTACACCAGACTACAAGACGACGACAGTTAAACAATGGACGGAATGGACTAACTGGACAAGCAACGAACTTTTGCCGTCCAGTTTTGTCCATTTCGTCCAATTAGTCCATTTCGTCCATTCGTCCCTTGCAGGTTGCGGGCTGCAGGGGTGCAATTAAAAGTGAGAGGCTAAGGAAGGTAACCAGGGCATCCCGCCCTGGTCGCATGTATTATCTTCAATGTTTTTTTGCCTACAACGCAGGGCGGGACGCCCTTCCATATAACGCAGCCCTTTTGCACGTGTTATTTAACGCGAGTTTTGGGAGTTTGACGCTTTGATGCTTTTAAAAGCGCCAGGGTATTTTTGGGGTCAGGCCTGACACTATGACACTTTTAAAAACGCCAGTATGACACGTTTCAAAGCGTCATACTGGCGTTTTTAAAAGTGTCATAGTGTCAGGCCTGACCCCAAAATACGCGCCAAAGCGTCAATGTCAGGACAATCGTTTATCCAAAACTCGCGTTATTTACAGACAAACACCGCGAAGCGGTAGGGCAACTGGCTACCTTCCTTAGCCTCTCACTTTTAATTGCACCCTCCGTTGCCCGTATCTTGTTATTTATTCCCACGTCAGGTATTAAAAAGTTAAGGTAACCTAACAAGCTGATCCTTTAAAATTTGACGCGACGACGCGTGGCATTGGGGTCAGGCCTGACACTATGACACTTTAAGAGCGCCGTCGGCGCTCTTAAAGTGTCATAGTGTCAGGCCTGACCCCAATGCCAATGCCCGCTCAAAGCGTCAAATCTTATTTGTGTGTAAGATCAGCCAAACAAGAGGTGCGTATGGACATGCAGCCATTTTCAATTAGTGAGTCTTTCCAAGAAGGATGGAGACTAACAAAAGCCAATTTAGGTTTTTTAATTGGCTTTCAAATTATTCTATTTTTGTTGACCCTGCTATTTTCAGGCGGACACGAAGGCATTAGGTGGGCGTCATGGCATGTTTTAGGTTGGATACTAGTCATTTTAGTCAAGATGGGACTTTATAATTCCACGCTGCTAATCACGGCCGGCGTTAAGCCGGGTTTTGATCAGCTGTATCGGAACTGGCGCATGTTTGTCTCTTGGGTTGTAGCTAGTATTCTCTTTGCGATTATGCTTGTCATCGGTTTTATTTTATTGATCGTGCCTGGCTGCTATGTGTTGGCTAAGTATGGTTTTTTCCCTTTCTTCATACTTGACAAGAACATTGGGCCTCTGGAAGCGCTTAAACAGTCAGGAAAGGCTACTGAAGGCATTCGTTGGCCCATTTTTTTACTCTTTTTAGCCTGTCTGGGCTTAAATATACTTGGGGCGTTGCTTTTGGTGGTCGGACTTCTTATTACAATTCCTGTCACCCTGTTGGCTGTAGCGACAGTTTATCGAAAAATTACAACGCAGAAGTCTTTAGCCGTAAACAATATTTAAGGCAATATTTAAGGCTATTTGGAACGAAGCGCCGCCTCAAAAGCTGAAAGGAGCGATTGCACGATCCTCTGTTTCTCCTCTGGGGCGTACACAGATCGCGTAGGGTGGTCCCAAACCGTCTTAGGCCAGGCTGGGTCGGTGGACTGCCTTGCGATCACGTGGACGTGAAGCTGAGGCGTTTTATTGCCTATGGCGGCGACATTCAGCTGGGTTGGATGAAAGAGCTCCCAAAGCGTTTTTTGCGCCCAATCGATTTCTTGGATCAATTGCAGCTGATCATGGGGTTTTAAATCCATGATTCGGCCGATTTGCGGCTTCCGAGGAACTAGGAAAATCCAAGGATAGTGGCGTTCATCTTCCAGCAATACCCTGCAAAGAGGCAAATCGATAATAAATGTTTTCTTAGCTAAATTGGGATGCAGCTCAAATTCACTTGTTTCCATGGTCCGCGAGCCTCTCAATGAAAAAGTTAGGAAAATCATTTGTGGAAAAACTTCTGACCGCTTTTTCAAATCCCAAGTGGGAGATCCTATCCGCCATAATGCCGGTTTGTGTGACGAGCGCCGATGGCATGCCGAAGTTCTTGGCGCCGCGAATATCCGTTTCCGGGGTGTCTCCCACCATCAACACTTCTGAAGGCTGTGAAATCTCATATTTTAAAAAGCTCTTCATCGCATCTTTGTAAACGATGCTGGATGGCTTCCCTATATAAAATACGAGGCCTCCGAGTTCTTCATACATCGCTGCAATGCTGCCCTGCCGGACGACGGCTTTTGGAGGATTCCCTTCATGTGCGAATCGATCGGGATTTGCGCACACCATTGGAATATTACTCATTTTCTTCAATTCTTTGACGCCTTCGCAAAACGTATTGGGATCGGTTTGGTCTTCGCCATTGATATGCGGGATGGAAATATAGATGAAATCCGCTTCGTGAAGGTTCTGCGTTTCCGCATAGGGGGTGTCTTTAAAAATCGCGTGATGTGGAGAGAGCCGCGGATGCATTCCCCCAAACAACCAGAATTTCTTCTTAGGCGTGTTGAATGGCAGCTGATCATTATGAAAAATATGTTTAGCGACTTCTCCGGAAGTGGTCATAAAGTGGAAATGTTTGTCATCGACCAGGCCATGTGTGCGCAGTTTGTCAAGTTCCTTGGAGGCTAATTGAGTGGAGTTGGATAAAATGCCAACAGTTTTTCCCGCCTTGACTAGTTTCTCCATTGTTTCCAGAGAACCGGGCAAAAAGCCGACGTTATTGCCGTTCCAAAAGACGCCATAAGCATCCAACAGAATGCCCTTGAATGGTTTTGCGACGTCGAGAATGCTTGGAAAAATTTGAGCCGGCATAGACTGTTTAGGCATTGATGTGCGCTCCTAAAAAAGTGTTGGATCTTTTAATTCTAATGGTTGGAAGAGATTTTTCCAATAGAGAAAAAGCGTTGAACAATATGGCTCCATAGAGCAGATCCCCAGCTAATTGGTTTCCCAAAAATGGAAGGGCCGCCACGTAACAAGTTCCTAAACCTTGCATTGTTTGAGGATACAAGCCATCAGTTTTCCATACGCCAAAGTTAACGATAAGAAAAAAAATCAATGAAGAAGCCGCCAACGATATAGGAATGCGAAAACGGAAACGATTTAGGTGCAAATGGCTGAAGTGGGCGGTGAGCGTGATCAGCGCCAAGCTGAAGTAGACATAAAGCATTTGGGAGTGCATTCCAATAACAAGATCACACAGGAGCATGGCTGCGCCAACTGTGAAAAGAGAGAGGCCTAAATGTCCGATGGCATAGACGCTAAATAGGGCAATGGCGTTGATGGCGGTGAAATTTGGCGGATGGGGGACAAAGCGACTCATCATTGCAATAACAATAAATCCGAAAATGGCAAAAAGGCGTAGGCTTATATGGTTCATGTTTGAGGCTCTTATAAATGTAAAGATGGGCGGTTTAGTTTCTTTCGTTCGGTGTCTGCAGCATTGCGCAATGCTGCAGACACTTTGAAAAATGTTGCTGGTTTTAATAGAATTTGTCAATAGGATTGAATCATAGGGTTACGGAAGGGACGAAAGGACCTAAAGGACATAAAGGACCTAAGGTCGTGAGCATCCTATGGATTTTTAGAAATGTTTTTTGTCTTTTTGTCCCTTAGGTCCTTTATGTCCTTTAGGTCCTTTCGTCCCTCAGTCTTTTTCGCCTCATAAGAATCGTCATTCAAATAAATAAAAAAATATTATTAAGTTGAATATAATATCTGTTTCTTAATAAAATTAAATAGATGGATATGTACAAATAAATTAGAATAAATTAAATAAATTAAAAATAAATTAAAATAGTTTACTTTAATAGTTTCTCTGCGTATAATAAGCCTATTGTTTTCATTATTTTTAGGAGAGAGGCTTTTATGGATTATTCATATAAAGATGCAGCTAAAGACGCATTTGGGATTGTCGTTGGTTATACAGGCATGAAATCTTTTGCACAGAGATGGGAAAAAAGCAATGAAAATGGCCTCCCCTGTGGGGTTGGACTGCTTCGCAAATTTTCCACCATAGCGCAATGTATTCCCGTTGTGGCAGGTATTGCGTACTTGATTCATTGCAGCGCTGCAAAATGTTTCAAAAACGCTCAAGACGCTCAATCTAATCGCGCTAATAGTGAACCACCTCCACCACTTCCAGGTCATGTGAGGAGATTATCAAGCAGTCCAGAATCTGGGCCAGTTGTTCAGCCCCCCTTAGGATCGGGTGGCGCTGAAGAGGGGCCTTCTTTAAAGGAGCCTCCTTTATTGTCTGAACGTATAGAGCAAGAAAAGCAAAAAACCACCATGAAAAAAGTTGAAGGCTTAGTCACACCTTCTTCCACTCCACTAGCGCCGCTTTCGGAAACGCAACAACAAGAAGAAGAGGAAATAAAAACGGTAGAGTCAGTAGCGGTTGTTGCTAAAGAAAAAGTGAAATCCCCACAGGTTGAAAAATTAGAAGAAGAGATTAAGTCATTGACTCAGAATATAACGGAACTTGACACGCAATTAAAAGACCCAGAGGTGCTTGAAAACACTTCAGTGCCGATGTTAGATTCAATGCGTGAAGATTTAGCAGATTTCAAAAAGCAAAAAGAAACTAAAGAAAAAGAATTAAAACAATTGCAAAAAAAAGAAGCAGCTGAGGCTGCGCCGCAAATTCAAACTCCATCTATCGAGCCGGTAAAAACATCCGTAACCGAGGCGATAGATATTGTTAAGGCTTGCGTGGAGCTTGTTAAGAATGAAATTAAAATTAATATGTTAGAAGCAGAAGATACAACTGGCAGTCCTTCTAAAATCTTCGGGGAGGCAATGTCTGAAAAAAGGCTGGAAACACTGCCAGAAGATGTAAGACAAATGTGGTTAACCTCATTAGAATCATGCAATAGAGCAAAGTATGCTTTATATAAAAAAATAAAGTTTGAATTGCAGGAGAGTCAAGATAAAGAAAAATTAACGAATCTATATCAAGAATATCAGTTCCTAGTAAGTGCGGAAGAAGCGGGTAAAGATCTTCAAAAATTGCAAGCAAGATTGGCTAGCGGATACGCAGAAAAACTCACCTATTCAGAACCCTTATTATTTGAAGAGATAAAAGGTAAGTACGCAAAGGAGCCTGAACGGATAGAAGATAGGCATTTTGCTACGCCAATAGCAGGTGGAATGCTTCTTGGCACTTTTGATGGCCATACAGGTAATAAAGTTGCAGAATATGTAAATCAGCAGTTTACAGATAGATTTGTTGCTGCAATAAAAGAACATGCTGGAAATAAACTAAAAGCTTTTCAGGCTGTTTATGATCAGATTCAGGAAGAAATAACAAAAAAAATACTAGAATTATCCGCAGCGGCAAAGGCTGAAACCGATGAAGAGAAGAAGAAAGAATTGATAGAACAAGGACTTGAGTGGGAGGCCAGTGGCGCTACGGCGGTGGTATCATATATAGATTATGAAAGAAATCTTGTCTACACTGCAAATGCCGGAGATTCTGTTGCTTTTATTTTCAGGGAAGTAAGCGGGGAACTGAGAGCAATACCTTTGAACACACCTAGCGATTTCAGTAATCCAGAAGATGCAGGTAGATTGATTGAGTGCGCTCCCACCTTCAAAGATTATTTAGTTGACAATCTTACTGAAAGTCCCGACCCGCACGGACAATTTAAATTTAAAATTGAGTATGCAAGTGGGGTTGATGGCAAACAATATGCGGTCAGAGACGTTCAAAATTCCAGAGGGTTCGGAGATACAGTTCCTTCGGGACTTATTGTTCATCGTCCATTCGTGACAGTATGTGCCATTGAGCCAGGAGATATTATTTTTCAATCATCTGATTGGCTCACTGCATTTTCATTAAAGAATATAGCAACAAGGATTAGGGAGGGGGTAACGCCAAAAATCATTCATTCTGAGTTGAGTGCGACTCAAGATGATGCTTCTGTAACTCTCGTTAGGGTGTCTAAAGCTTAAGTACAAACTCCGCGGTCGAAATTGACCGCGGAGCTTTGTTTTATTATATATTTATTTTTTTCACTATTTATTTGTTATGATATGAACGCAATATCCTGGAAAAAAGCAGTTGAGTTTTATCGCAAGCTCATTAGGAAGATGATCTGTTTTCTGAGGGAACGTCAGTGGAAGGCCGCCGCTGTAATGTTTGGAACAATGTTATTGGAACCATTGCATGCCATTAAGGCCGGGTTTGCCACTCCATTAGGTTGGAGGAAACGCTTTAATTTTTATCAATTTAATCCAGGCTCTGTCACTTCCGAACAAGCGCAGAAACGACCGATATTGCTGATTCATGGCAACTACCATAATCAATCGGCGTGGCTTGACTTTGCAAAAAAACTTGCAGCGACAAATTTCGGGTTAGGACCTATTTATACAATAAATCTGCCGAGTGGTGAAATCACCAATAACGATTATGATTGTTTAGATGAAAAGATAAACTCAATCAAAGGGCAATATTGTCATTATGGTTATGGCGATACCAAGATTGACATAGTCGGCCATTCCAGAGGAGCCTATCTAGCGCAGATGGCCATTAAGAACATTTTAGGATTGTCGAATTATATTGGTAAACTTATTAAGATCGGTTCGATATTGGACAAAGAAAATTTCGATCTTATTCGGCGACAAAATCCTGTTTTGATTAATCATATTTATGAAATCAGGGGTCTTAAGGATTGCATAGAATGTGGAAAGTCGCTCCTGCCGCAACGGCAACGATTGGATGTTGATTCAGGCCATCTCGGTTTATTATATTTAAGCAAGACGCACGAACAAATTATTGAGTGGTTGCTTCTGTAGCGTAGACTTCAGTCTGCGCTACGGCGCCGTTGGCTTTGTTTATCGCTTCCTGCTTTGCCGGAGAAACAAATTATTGAGTGGTTGCTTCTGTAGCGTAGACTTCAGTCTGCGCTTGTTTGCGCAGGTTTCAACCTGCGCTTGTTTTTGCGGGTTTTAACCCGCAAAGTACGCTTCGGCCATGTTCACTAAGAAGTTGCCGTAAGTCACACTTGCGGGTTAAAACCCGCAAAAACAAGCGCAGGTTGAAACCTGCGCAAACAAGCGCAGACTGAAGTCTACGCTACAAGCGCCGTTGGCAAAGCCAAAGCCGAATTTTATGTTGGCCTTCGCCTATGAAAGGCGGCGACTAGGCGGAGATCATCGTAGGTAATCTCAGGAGGCAAAATTTCTTTAAGAGGCTTCAATTTTACAGCTCCTAACAAGGCGATGGCTTTGTTTATCGCTTCCTGCCTCGCCGGAGAAACAATAGAGGCAAGATCGAGATCTTCTCCTAAAAGGATCTGTTCCATCAGGTGCTCAGTAATGGTTTGAATGGAAAGATTCCGCTTCCGAGAGATTTCCGCCAGGTCGTCGCCTTTTCGAAACAGTTGAAGAGTCTCTTCCGATGATTTTTCTCGCGTATAGCCTATTGTAGGACTCTTTTGCGTCATATTTGCGGATTTACCCGGCGAAATGCCATGTGCAACACAATGCAGCGAGATGACATCAACGAAAGATTGGCCGTACTGTTCCCATTTGACAGGACCTACTCCGCTTGTCGCCAAAAACGTTTCGCGTGTTGTCGGATAGGTCATGCACATCTCCATTAACGTGCGATCTCCAAAGATGACATATGCAGGAATATTCATCTCCGAAGCTAATTTCAAGCGCAGCTTAAACAGCTCGCTAAAAAGAACCCGATCATATTGCGCTTGATCTGTTTCCTTTTTAAAAATAATCTTGCAGTCTTTTTTTCGGATGATGACTTTTGTCGCTCCATTAGTCACTCCACGCGACGATTCAGTCCATTGCAGAACTGGATATTCGCCGTCCGACCTTTTCAAAAAACCCATTTTGATAAGAGTGTCGATATAATAACGAAGATCGATTTCAGAATACTCTTTCATTAAACCGAAAATTTTCAGACGGTCGAAATTTTTCTCTAAAATCGCTTTCGCTTTAGATCCACGCAGGACATCGATCACCATTTTCGCGCCAAAGCGCTGTTGCAGATGAAAAACACAAGAGAGGATTTTCTGCGCGATGATCGTTTCATCAACCCCCTCAGCGACAGGAACTAATTCCGCATCTTCCAAACAGATATCGCAATTATTGCAATTATTCGCTGGATAGGCCTCCTCGAAATAGCGCAAAAGCGCCTTTCTACGGCATTTTGAAGCGTTGCATAACTGATACATTTTTTCAGTCTTCGCCTTTGTCATTCGGCGCACAGCGTCATCTGTAATCTGCTCCAGAAATAGATTGTAAATGATAATATCTTGGGCGGAGTACAGCATCAAGCATTCGGCGGGAAGTCCGTCGCGTCCTGCACGCCCCACTTCTTGATAATATTGTTCAATCGAACGCGGCATATCCAGGTGGACAATGTAACGGATATCAGGTTTGTGGATTCCCATTCCGAATGCGATTGTGGCGATCATTAGATTGATTTTGCCGTATATGAAATCGTGTTGCACGCTTGATCGCGCGCTGTCGGACATTCCGGCATGGTACTTGCCTGCCGAAATTCCTTGCTTCTCTAAAATTGAATGAACGTCATCCACTTTCTTGCGGGTTGCAGCATAAACGATTCCCGAGTCATTAGGATGTTTATCCAGAAAGTCGCGCAGTTGAGCGATATAATTGGTTTTAGGGTGGATGCAAAAGGTTAAGTTAGGCCTGTCAAAGCTCGCTCTAATGATATGCGGTTTATGCATTGTCAACTGGGCGGCGATGTCTCGTTCAACTTCTTTGGTGGCGGTCGCAGTCAATGCAATGACAGGACTTGCAGGAAATGTCGCTTTTAAAATGGATAATTGTCGATACTCCGGTCTGAAGGAGTGACCCCATTGCGAAATGCAGTGGGCTTCATCGATGGCGAAAAAGGAAACAGGAACCTGTTGCAAATTTTGAATGAAAGTTTTATCGGTCAGGCGTTCTGGAGCTACATAGAGGAGTTTGTAGGCCGAAAGGTCGTTCATCACGGATTGCATATCTTCATAGCGCAAACTGCTGTTGAGAAAGGCCGCTGATATGCCGCTCTTAGATAGGC
>JABDEO010000076.1 GCA_013287015.1 Chlamydiota bacterium | reverse complement strand
CGCTACAGCTTTCCGAAAAAGTTTGGAGAGCAGACTGATGAACATCTCAGGCTGAATTGGCTCAAATCCATTCCATTCGGCTAGCTCTTCTTGGCTTTTCCAACCAATTAACAACATCTCCTCCTTTAGATAGACCAGGAAGATGACAGATCCATATCTGCGCTTCAGAATTTATTGAAAACAATATCTCTGCAACTTCTTCAGCATATTTTTCACCTGGATCATCTTGATCTGGCAATATGACAAATTGGCTATATGTCTTGAGAGGAGACCAATCCGTTTTGGAGCAACTATCTGCTCCAAAGGGAGAAGTAATCCCCAATAGATCAAGGCATTGAAAAGCTGTAGCAGCTTTTTCTCCTTCACTGATAAACACCATGTTTGAGGGATCATAATATTTGAGTAGGTTTAAGCCATAGAGCGAGTATGGCTGACCTCCCGCTCCCATTTGCCACACCGCTGTCTCATTCAGATGATAAGGGACGAAACGTTTGCCTTTCTTGGGACATTTATAACGACATGTAATCATCAGTAATTCTCCTTCTTGATCCTGATATCGCCATGCATACTCCAAGTTATTTCTTGAAATACAAGAGGGTAGGTCAAAATTTATCATGACACCCTCCAGATGTTGTTGAGTTCTGAAATGGCTTCCTTAAATGAAATGTTATATTTCTTACAGGTGAAGTCAATAATGTCACCACCGCCAATACCACAAGAAAAGCATTTGTAAGCGCCATTTTCAACATTGAGATAGAAGCTTCCGGCGTGCTTATCCACGTGAAAAGGACAGAACCCAGCTAATTGCCAGGGTTTTTTTCCTCGAGCTGTGACCTGATGACCTTCACGTACATAAAATTCAGCAGGGTGAATTTGTTCTTTGAGTTGAGAAGCATCAATAAAGTGATTTTTCTGATAGTCCTTTCTCATACTTGACCTCCTTTAGATGCTTGCCCCTCTATCCAGGCATCTAAAAGATCTTCTCTCAGAAATAATCGCTTGCCGATTTTCCGAACTGCTTTATTGAGCCCATTGACATGTCTATGCAAAAGATAATGTCGGATCATTGGTAGCGTAAAAGGATATTTTCCGCTTTCCACCACTTGCTTTGTAGACAAGTATTTAACATTGTCGTTCATAATTAAATCTCCCAAATGTTGTTGCGCCTTTGTTATTAAAGACGAACAACATTAGAGCGTAATCAGCACGAGCTGTCGTACGGGTTGCTGGAAAAATTCGGAGATTTTAAGGAGAGGGTATTAATGGATTGTGTTTTAGATATATCTTAAACACGATTTTTGTTAAATGCATCAAGGATGTGTTTTTTGATTTTGCGTGTATCAATTTTGTATGGTGAGCTTTCCGTTAAGGTTTCTTGAAAATCGAATTGCTTTCTTAACTCAATGGGTATACGGGCTCCTGCTATTACATGAGCTTTTCCTAGAAAATCTCTAGGTAGTAACCTTCCATCTCTCTCGAAAAAGCCCTCAGAGAACTTGATGAGGTTCTTTTCGAGATTATCAATAGTAAGCGTAGGAAATAATTTTCTTTTATTCTGCCTTTCATCATTGCCAAGCCACGCAGCGATGAGGTCTCTTAATCCACAAGTAATATCAGCTTCTTTTCCAGAGATGTTAATGGTTCTTCATTAATTACTCCTGTTTTTTTGTCTATAAAATGAATTTCCCCAGGAATTAATTTTAGCTTACTTCCCAGCGCGTTTTGGCACATAAATCTAATGATAGAAAGCTACAACAAAACCCTTGTTTTAATGGCGCGTCTATCATCGGAAGTAAATACTTTCACGGGAAAGGATTTTTGGAATTCTGGATCGTAATAACCTAAAGTCGCATAGTGTATGACGTCGACATCGCATAAATCATGCTCCTCTTTCAACATTCCGGATATTGATATTTTATATTTTTTGTTCCCATGTTCAGATTCAATTTTTTTTATGAATTCTTTAGATATTAGCCGTTCTCTATGAATTGCTTCGCATAACCTAAAACTGCCTAAATCCCTTCCATTTACTTGTCCATCATGAAATACATGTAAAAGCATTTTTTTTAGTCTAGTAAATTGTTTTCTAAATAATTCATTAGATTGGTTTGATTTTTTATCTAATCGAAAGAAATCAAATGAACATATCGAGTCCCAAGTTAATTCCAAAGAGATTTTGTCTAAAAAGGATTCATAGTCATTAAGGATTGATTGTTTGTATCTAATCAAAGTATTTTTAATTAGATCTTCTGCCGCATTACTTGTGGAATAATGCAACTGCTCCTCGATTTTACTTAAAAGATTTTCTTTGGATAATCCTGGATGGGATTTATAATAATTTACTGCAAAAAGTGTAGCTTTATCTAGCTGTGTTCCTAAAATTTGATATTCGCTCTCGCTATCTTCTAATAAGTCTTCACTTAAAGCATCCGAGTTGCATAATAAAAATTTATTTAAATTTAACTTAGGAGTGTATTGGGTCCTTATTTGTCCCTCACCAATAGCCTCAAGTAATGAAAAACAAGTAAATACTTGTCTGTACAACCCATTATCTAAAGATGGGACAAATTGAATTAGAGAATCATAAAATGAATCCCAGAGCCTTAGTTCAGTAAGGATGGAATCTGCAAGTGAGATGCTCCTAGGGCGGCCGTTTTTTGTTTCCTTGAGGTAGGCAAGCTTATTCTCAAAGTCTACGTGCCGCCATTCCAAGCCCATAATTTCACCTTGTCGTGCCCCTGTAGTCAGGCTCATCAATACGAAGGTATACAAATAAAGCGATTTGCTTTGCCGGCAAGCGGTTAGAAGATTTGAGACCTCATCCTCAGAAAGAACGCGGTCTCTACCGGGATTTTCTTTGAGTTTAGTCAATCTAAAGCATGGGTTTTCATCGATCCACCTCAAGCTGACAGCATGACTGAAGAGGGCTGATAGGCTGGAAAGGTAGCGATTGACTGTCGCGGCGCTTCGCTTCAGGTTTTTATTTGTGGGGATGTTCGCTAAATGTTGACGTTCTTTCCCAATCAGCTCAGCAGTTAAGTGAACGAGCTCGTAGTTTCCGAGTCGAGACTTCCAGTAATTAAGATGGTGGGTAACATCATCCACGGAACGAATGTGCTCCAACGCTCCATCATTAATATATCTTTCAAGAAGCTGGATAAAATTGTGTTGCTGTTTATGTTGATCAAATCTGAACTTGCCTTGCTTGATCTGCCTTTCGACATCGGCAGCCCAATCATCAGCTTCTTGCTTCCGATCGAAATGATTGCAGACGGTAGGAAATCCTTTAATACGGACGACTGCTCACCAGTGACTGGTCCCGTTCTTGTTTTTACGCTTTTGTATTGAAGCCATTGCTCAAACCTTGGTTTTTGGGTTCGAGCGGCTGGATGGTAGTGCTGGTCAAGATTGTTTTTTGTTGCACCGTCATTGCACCGCAAAGGCAATATTAAACTTGATTGTTGATATTCAATCAAGTGGAATGTTGTTCACAGATGCGTGTGAAAAAAGTGGGGCAAGCTGGACTTGAACCAGCGACCAGCGGGTTATGAGTCCGCAGCACCGCCCCTGCCACTTAGCAGCTAACTACCCTACATCATAGCGGAAAGTATGCTTTTCCATCTACCGTGAAGTGTTGTGATTAATCGCTCTTTTTTGTAGGTCAGTGGTCCACAAATGGTCCACGAAAAAAACGATGAAGATCTCTATTTTTGTTTTAGCTTCTAATGAGAAGTCAATTTTTATACGTTAGTAGCCGAGATCCCAGGTGGGCATGATATTCCTGCAGATAGGGAGCAAAACTGGACCTCCATGGCAACGGGTCAAGTTTTTTAGAGGAGTATATATAATCGGCGTCAGAATTGGTGGTAACCCAGTTAATCGCTTGTGCTGTGTAGTAATCAATTTTTCCGTAAGCAGGTAAGGGAGACCAAGACCCTATTAAAGCAAGACAGGGTGTAAGAGGGAACACGACAATGCTGTTAAGACTCCCAAAACCAGGTAAGAATGAAGGAAACATGTCAGTTACTTCATTGTAAGGCGTGTAGCATGCTGAAACTGTGGGATGAGCCGAAAAAGATTTTGGGTCAATGAAAGGAACCTTTCCGCGAAGTTGAAAAGGAAGGCTCATTGCCCAAAATGGGTTGACGGGTTTGCTGGAAGTTACTAAGAGAGGACCAGGAGCTTCGACCACCATCCAATTTCTGAAAGAAAGGTAATCTGTGATTAGAGCTGCTTTTTTAAAAAGTTCTTCTAATATCCACATTGGATCGTGTTTCAGAACATACTTTTTTTCTTGGTGAAAAGAGAGCATGTTCTCATATGAAACTGTGTCTTTTTCAAGATATCCATCTTTATGTGCTTTTGCGATTTGGTTTTCGAAGGTAACTTTATCCTTCAGCAGTAGGCCCATAGTTTTTTCCATTGACTCGGATGCAAATTGCTTAAATCTCTCACGAACTCTTGGGATTCGTATTGCAAAAAGCCCCATTACAGATAAGAGCGTTCCAAGTCCTTCTTGACTTCGCGGAACGCAGCGCGTTTTTTCAATTTGGCGGATTAAAGTCTTGAAATCACCCTCTATAGGCGCAAGTGCTATCTCCAAAGCATCGGATTTATTGCCTTCTTCATCGATAAGAGATTGGAAATCCCGTTCAAAAGCCTCGTTCTCTGGTCGAGATTCTCTCCAACGTTTTGTTACATCACGCACCCATAAAAGATCTTTTTTCTTCGTTGGAGTGCTGAAGTTTTCCAAATAGTTTCTGCTGAGATAATGCTGTTTTTTTACTCTGTTGCTCATCTTGGTCTTGCTATTGTTTGTAAAAAGTTTTCCTTGGCGCCCACTATCCGGAATTTCCGAAAGATCCTGAATGGGGCCAGAATACCAAGAAATGATCAGTTTACAAGATACGGTTTTTTTGTTACAATGTAAACTATACAGGAAATCTATAAATATAGGTGTCTATATGAGCAACTTAGGAATTCGACTTCAACAAGCTAGAAAAGCTGCTGGTTTAAGCTTACGCGCACTTGCTGATCTCGTGCACTTGAGCCATGCAGCTATCAAAAAATATGAAGATGGGGATGTCTATCCATCTTCAGACATGCTCATAAAATTAGCCAGAGCTCTAAAAGTTCGTGTCGATTTCTTTTTTCGTCCAATCAAAGTCTCTCTTGAGAATGTAAAGTTTCGAAAACGAAAAAAATTGAATGGAAAAGTCGAAGAAGCAATTAAATTTGAAGTAATCAGTCAAATCGAGCGTCGTTTAGAATTGGAGAATCTTTATCCGACTTCTCCTGTACCGATATTTGAACTTCCATCTGATTTTCCTCAGAAAATTAATAGTCTTGAAGAGATAGAGTCAATTGCTGAAATACTCCGTGATCATTGGAAACTAGGTTTGGCTCCTATTCACGATCTTATCGATGCTTTGGAAAGTCATGGAATAAGAGTGTTTATTATTAACACCGATGAAGAGCATTTTGATGGTCTTTCTACCGTCATCAATGATCAGCCAATTATAGTGATTAGCTCTAGATGGCCTGGCGATCGACAACGTTTCAATCTAGCTCACGAACTCGCTCACTATATTTTTATTAATCGTCTTTCTTCCAAATTAGATGAAGAGCAGGCTTGCAATCGATTTGCAGGTGCTTTTCTATTTCCGCGTGAAGCTGTGTTTCAAGCAGTGGGAAAAGAGCGTCGAGCTATTGAATGGCAGGAACTTCTTCTTCTCAAAGAACAGTTTCAACTAAGCATGGGAGCGATTTGCTATCGTCTCAAAGATTTGGAAATCATTCAAGAATCGTACTACAAAAGCCTCATCATTCGTTTCCGACAGAAGGGATGGCATCGCAAAGAGCCGGGGATAGAAATTCCTTCAGAAAAAGATCATGCTTTTAACCAAATGCTGTTTCATGCTCTCGGTGAAGAATATATTGGGGAACCAAAAGCCGCAGAACTGTTATCCTGTTCTCTTACTCAATTAAAAGCTCTTCGTCAGGTGCAAAATTCACATGCTTTTACTCATTAGCGATGCTAACATTCTTATCGACATCGAAGATGGCAATTTGACCTCTGTTCTTTTTCGACTCCCATATGAGATCGCAGTTCCTGATATCCTCTTTGAATTGGAGCTCAGAGAACGACATAGCTATCTTTTGGAGGCTGGTTTAAAAGTGAGAAGTCTTACTGCTGAATCTGTCAAGAGAACAGAATCTTTGAGTTTTAAATACTCACGGCCTAGCCTGATGGATCATTCGGCTTTAGCTCTTGCCATGCAAGAAAAATGTCCTCTTCTGAGCGGTGATAAAGACCTTCGAATCGCTGCAAAGAGCGAAGGGGTTGAAATACATGGAACGGTATGGATTATTGAAGAATTGCTGAACCATAAGCTCTTAAAGCAAATGCAAGCTAGGAATAGCTTTGATTCCATGAAAGCTAAGGGCAGTCGACTTCCGTGGGGAGATGTGGAAAAGCTCCTTAACAAATGGGAGTTAATCGAGAGTTAAAAATGAATAAATGGTTTATATCCGATACTCACTTTTCTCATAATAACATCATCCGTTACACCGGACGTCCTTTCCAATCTGTCGATGAGATGAACGCAAAGCTTATTGAGAACTGGAATGCTCTCGTTGAGCCTCAAGACATAGTCTTCTTTCTAGGTGATTTTGGGCTAGGCACGACTGATTTTCTCACAAATCTTTGCTCACAGCTTCATGGTAATAAGATTTGCGTCAGAGGCAATCACGATGGTACTCCCACTAAAATGCAGACGATTGGATTCTCTCTGGTTCTAGAATCTGCTTTCATCAAGGTTGGTCGGCACCAAGTCGAGCTTGTTCATATTCCAAGCCAGCCGGCGCCTCCTCACTTTCAGCTCCATGGCCATGTCCATGAAAAACGTCCTAACAAGCTTGTGGATCGCCAACTCAATCTTTCCGTTGAAGTTTGGGATTACAAGCCGGTTCCTGAAAAGGCGATTGTTGCTCTACTTGATCGAGCTGATATGATGTTATAGGCCGATGGAATCACTTCAAAAGGTATTGCGAATTGCTAGTCGTTATCGCCTATTCCTTTCTATGAAATCTTTAGTTTCCTCATCGCTGAACTTTTTGTTGATATCAAATAAATAGTCTTGATCTTCTTTGGTCAATGGCAAGTCATGAAAGCATTGAATAAAGATTTGAAAGCTAGTCCAAATACTAGATTTGAAAAATTCCGTTAATTCAAGCAGTTTTCTTTCATAGGTGGATGCTCCATATTCAATTTCTTCAACGCAGGCGACACCATTATCTAACACCTTATATTTCGTTATTTCTCGAATGACAAGATAAGTTGGATGTGTGAATTTTGATTTTTTTTGATAAAGCTCATTTATAAGATCGTAAGTGTCGTTTTTACTATGAATGGGATTAGAGGCAGTCATTTTTTCAGAAATTATTTCGCGGCAATCGGCATGCCTGGGAGCATCATTTTCGCGAAACCATTTACGAAGGATTACTTTTCCATGAGGGGTATCTTTAGAAATAGTAAAATGTTCAGCAACAGCTAGACATTCATCTATTTCTCTCAAAAATGATCCCCAATACCAATGATCGTGTCGCTGACACAAACAGCACATTTTTAAAGTGGATATTACTCTAGAAAAAAGTAGATATGCAGCCATTGTACTCGATTCGTTTCCGGTCTTATTCACCAAATTGAGGTGTCTATGGTGAATTTTTTCTAATTTACTGATGTAGGACTCGTAAATATCGAGTAATTTTAATCTTTTCTCTTTGAGTTTTTGATTTGTATCATAGTTGTCAATACCTCTTAAAGCTACTTCTATCGAAATTGTTTTAAAACAAAATTTTGTGTATTCGTCACAATTAGCATATTGTTCAATAAGCGTTATAGGGACAGATTGACGTCCTCTATGATCTAGATGAATATCCGGATTATCTCTTTCTATCCATTTCAATACGTCTTCTTCTAAAAGCCCAAGACGGCTGACTAGATCTTCAATTGCGATATATTTGATCTCCGCTGATTTTTTTTTGTTCTTGGACAATTTGTTCTCACTATTCAGATTTTTTAAGGCCAAGATCTCTGGATCAGAATTTTTCTCACCGACGCCATTTTTCGTTCCAGCAGTTTACGATAAAATTCAAACATTTACAACTAATCTCGTGCTATAACAATAGGAGCAAAGCATGGAAAAAGTAGAAATGTCGGCAAGCCTTAGCTGCAAAGCTGAGGATGGTTTGAGAGGTATCACGATGCGAACGCATAAGCATTCACAATCTTACCGTGTTCGTATCAGAATGAAGGGAGGACAACAATTCGATAGGTCATTCAAGTCGAAGACGCTGGCTAAAAAATGGAAGAGGGATATGGAGTCCGCAATTGAACATGACAGGTATGAATTTACAAACCCTGCCACAAAGCACACCCTTTCAGAGCTGATTGACTTGTACATAGAAAGGGTTCTTCCTTCCAAGCCCAAAAATGCGAAGAACATTCGCCAGCACTTGCTTTGGTGGAAACAAGAGCTTGGGCATCTTTTATTGGCGCAGATAAGACCGAGTCTGATTGCTGAAAAGCGAGATGAATTGCTCGCAGGCATTACAAGCAGTGGTAGGTTGCGCTCGCCCTCTACTGTTGTCCGCTATTTGAGCAGCCTTTCCCATGTCTTTTCAAAAGCTGTCAAAGAGTGGGAATGGGTTAGAGATAATCCGGTCCTCAAAATTGAAAAGCCAAGACAGTCTCAGGGACGTAAGCGAGTTTTAGATGAAATAGAGCAAAAGAGCCTTCTTAAGGCATGTGAAGAGAGTGGTTCAAAAGATTTATTCCTTATCGTTGCAATCGCTCTTGGCACTGGAATGAGAAAAGGAGAAATTATGAGTCTTTGCTGGAAGGACATCAATTTAAACCTCAGCCAAGGGAAAGGAATTATTTTCCTTGAGAATACAAAAAATGGGAGACCAAGACCGATTCTGTTAACTGGGCTTTTACTTGAACTATTACAGAACAAGCGTACAAATCAACGCGGGGATAGTTTGGTGTTTCCATCGCCAAATTGTTCAAGTCGACCTATCGATATTAGATCTGCGTGGGAATGTGCCCTAAAGAAAGCTGATATAGAAGGCTTCGTTTTCCATGGCTTGCGTCACCAAACGGCCTCGTATGCTGCTACGATTGAGGACAATCCGCTTGTGATCGGAGAGCTTCTTGGCCATGAAACTCTTCAGATGACAAAACACTATGTTCATCTTCCAAGCGTTCATATGCATGCGATGGTGGAAGCACTTCAAACAAAAATGTTTCAGGGATATCAGGAGGATAAAAATGGACAACTCAGATAACAAAAATATCCCTCAAAATTATCAGAGAACTGAATTTCTGACCGATCAAGAAATTCATGCAAGTTTAAAGGAAGACTTTTGGACTGCCCGAACGGCTGCATACACTGTTTTAGGATTAAAAATTCCCAATATAGAAAGTCTTGAGGAAGAGAAAAGATTCTGTCCTGATTTCGAACAATATTACGACCTCTTTGAAAAATGCTTTCGAAACGGCAAAATTGCAGTGAGATGTTTATGCTCAGAAAAAGGGAAAACAGTTTCTGCAGCGATGCCTGTGGATTGGCTAAAGCTAGTTCATGAAGGGCGGTTAACAGATGACGGTATCAAAGATAAAAATGTTAAAAAGGCGGGGCTATATGTTGCTCCAGAGCTCACTGTTGCATGGCTTTTAATCAAAGGGAAAGCCGTTTTATCAAAAAGAAGACCTGCTCAAGAACGTGAAGACATGGTTTATATCTGGAGGGCTACAAGAAAAGTCCGAAAAGATTTTCCACATCTACCTCCTCGCATGATTGCACAAATCGTTCACAGCCATTGCTTGAAACACAAAAAATACCCATTCAAGACAGTTTATGGATGGGTCATCTCTTCTGCTATTCCTATGAATGAACCTTCGGAACGAAAAAGGCGCGACAAAAATGGGCGCCCCAAAAAAGATAGTTATCCTAAGATCACGTTCGATTTTTCCTCTTATTTTTCTGATCTCTAATCTTCTCCTATCATCGTTTTTTAGAAATTTTTGACCGAAGACATTTTTAATGGCGATGCATTGCCGTAAAATGCGGTTATTTAATTCAAACTGCAATAGCAGAAGGAGAACGAAATGAGAAATAGTAAGCAAGATTCTAAAAAGGGTGTTAAGGCAACGGTCGATGAACCAAAACAGACTCGGTTCATTCCTGTTTCTAAATGGAATGAGTTCCATGAGTGGCCGCCAGTAGGCGGGATGCGCCATTTAATTTTCTTTCGAAATGAAAATGGTTTTGCCAAGGTTTTAAAGCGGCCAAACCGGACATGGCTCATCGATGAGAAGGCTTTCTTTAAGTGGGTATCAGAGAAAAAGTACAAACCCCGCAAAAAAGAACCAGAGATTCAAGAAAACACTAAAACCTCGGTAGAATAGCCATGAAGATAGTGGAGGGATTCATAAAACTTCATCGAGAGGGACTTGATCTGCTTAAAGACAGTCCTCCAGCTTTTTTGCTGCTTGTTTTAATCGCTCTTCGTGCAAAGCGAGCGGATCCAATCTATTCAAGCTATAAGCTTAAAGCTAACGAAGCGTTCATTGGAGATTATGGGACAATTGGATTGACCAGATCCGAGTATAGAACTGCTATAGAAAAACTCGAGAAACAAGGGCTTGTAAAATTCCACGCAACCACGAAAGGAACAATTGCAATGCTTGTCAGCACAACTCTCTTGGATATCAATGCGGAGCCGGGAGAAACAAATAACAAAGAGCCATCAAGTAGCCGTCTAGCCGCCATCGAACAGCCAACGGTTGACCAAATAATCGCCATCTTGTCGCCATCAGAAAAACCATCAAAATTGTCTATGGAAAATCAAGGCGAACAACCATCAGAAAAACCAACTAATCGCCATCAAATAGCCTTCAGTTCGCCAAGAGATAGCCAACCCGTCGCCAGCAAGTCGCCACTAACAAAGAAGGAAGAAAAAGAAGAAGAAAAAAGAGCTGCAGCAGCTTTTTCGCAAACTTTTTACAAATGCCTAGAAGGATTGGATCTGAGTGATCAGGAGAAATGCTCTCTGATGCGTTTTGGAGAGACTCGAGTATCTCATGCTGTTGAATTTGTAAAGAGGAAGCAAGACGTCGATA
>JABDEO010000075.1 GCA_013287015.1 Chlamydiota bacterium | reverse complement strand
AATTTGGTTCTGAATATGCGCCTACTGGCATGTATTGTACACCTTGCTCTAATGCCATAAATCTTATTCTCCTCTAATGTGAATGAAACGATAAACCTGGACCTGTTGCTGCGATTCTTGAATTTTTTGCGGCGAAAGCCCTGTGAGAGTCGCCGCATGCACGTATTCTTGGGAAAGAGTCGTATTGAAAACAAGAGGGTCGTCTGTGCATATTGCGACAGGATGTCCCTGCAGCAATAATTGCAGCGCAGGATGTTCTTTTGCGTCATTAATCATTCCGGCTTTCACAGCGCTTGTCAGACATAATTCAATAGGCGTCTTTTTGTCTTTAATCCATTTGTTTCCTTCTTCGCAAAGATGAACGCCATGACCAATGCGCTCGGGTTGAATAGTGGATAATTCCAGCATCTGCTGTTCAGGGGTTTCTTTTTTTGATTCACCGATATGAAGAGTGACCGGCAAGCGATTCTCCTTCGCCCTAGCTAATGCTGAAAAAACATGTTTCCCATCACCTTGTGTAGAGTCTCCGGATAAATCTATTCCAACAACGCCATTATGACGATATTTTAGAGCCAGATCGATCGTCTGCTCAGCGATGGCGTAATTTGTGTCTCGACGCAAACTTAAAATAAGACTCGCTTTAAGAGGCGTTCCATCAGTTCCGCGTTGCATGCCCCTTAAAACCGCATTAAGATAACCTTCTAAGCCCGATCCTAAGTCCTTGAGTCCGGTGCGAAACTCTGCATAAACAACATTATCCAGCAACAAATCTTTGCACAGGGCTTCCACTCCATTTTCAATGCGTTCATCCGAATCCATAATTTTGCTGATCAACCCAAAAATGCGAAAAGCGTTATGATAATCCATTTCACCGCATTGAATTTGATTGAGCATTAGACAAAGATCGGAAAATTCTTGGGGTTCGGAAATTTCTTTCAAGTATTCAAGAGGCCACGCCCCTCCAATATGGAGATGCAGTTCGCTTTTTTGCATGTTTTTCATCTGTTCGCTCAATTGATTGCAGGCCGCGCAGTCAACTTCCGCCGCCTGAATAAATAAACTTTGACATAGCAGCGCACACGCTAAAAAAAATTTGTTCATCATCATTTTTTCTCTTGGAATTGTCTTGAAGATACACAGCGGCCAGCTTTCCTTCAACAATAATTGGGATCAAGCCTGACCTGCACCCCCGGATGGGGGTGAGGGCATGTAGCCCAGGGCAAGCGAAAGCGCAGCCCTGGGTGGCTGCATTAAATAATGCACCCCTGAAAGGGGTGCGGGCATGTTTAACTGTGTCCAATGCGCCCAAATTGAACGTAGAATGGATTTGCGTGTCGCTGGCAAAAAGTAGGCCCGCACCCCTTTCAGGGGTGCATCATATAACATGACTACCCAGGGCTGCGCTTTCGCTTGCCCTGGGCTACATGCCCTCACCCCCATCCGGGGGTGGAAACGACGCCAAAATTAGGAGGTAAAATATGGCTGATTTTCTTCGAAAATGAACCATTCGTTTCAGCCCAGCTCAAATTGTTCATGTTATTCAATACAATCACAATTTATTAAATAATATTTGTTTTATATATAGATTTATTATAAAATCCATTTATAATTTAAATAGATTAATAATAAAAAGATAACATTTATGCCAATACCGAAAATATTTCAAATTCCTGTGGGCGTCATGGACGGAGGCCCAGCCGTTGGATCCGTTTCTTATCATGCTGTAAAAGGACTGCTGCGCTTTCGTTTAATTAGACATAATGCTTTCGGCATCCATTCGCCATTTCTAACATGCGAAAAAATCACATCGGTCACTGTTAAAATTTTTATTGCATTTCCTTTGTTAACTCTATGCGCGGCAGTTGACCTAACCATCTGGCTGATCAAAACAGCGACTATATGTATGATCGTGCGCGATAAACAGCGCCATTTTATCCATCTGATTGCACTTGTTGCATTGCCCATTCTAAGCTTGGGAATATGCATGGCGGGCAAATCGCCCGCCCTCCTGTGTCCCAGCGCAAAAAGACGCATAATGGAGGAATGCATTCATAACCTTCCTTCTCACGCTAACGATGGCGGCTATCCTATCCCCAACTACCCCATTCAAGATACCGATCCTTTTCTTCTTCGCGAATGTTTACAGGAAGGATTTCATGAAGATTATGAAGGCCCAAAAATAGATCTGAAGACATGGAACGATTCTAGGAGATATATCCAGGTATTCCAACATTGTGTGGGTCTTTCCTACGACCCTGTTCCAGTATTAAATTATGATCTCATTCAACGCCTTCTAAAGGAAAATTATATTCAGCCCAATGATGCGCATGGAAAAGATCTCAATGACAGTTCTCTTGCTTATGAAATGGCTGAAGGGGGGTTATACAGAACTGGAGATCACCCTATTCTCGTTGAAGCGGCGCGCAGACATGACCCACGGCTAATCGATATATTGGTTGCAGCCGGAGCGGATCCCAACTTGATCTATCAAGATCTTAGTCGAAAGGCCAACATCCTTATCGGATTGATGAAATTCAAGGTTAAGGCTGATATATTTGCAAAAATTCTTACAATTCCCGGCTTGGATATTGATCTAAAGGTGCAGGGAACCACTGCCATTGCCGTCGCGCTTCTACGTGAACAGCGCGATTGCGTCAAACAGCTTGCTCAAAAAGGCGCCAATCTTCACATGAAGCATCTGGAGCAAATGAAATTGTTTCTTGATGCTTTTGATCTTAAGGAGAATGATAAGGCTCCCCGCGAGGAGGACGATGTCAGCGGGTCAGAAGTTTATGTCCGCGAGCTAATGAATAAGGTCGCCACATCGGTGAGTGGCGAACATTATGAAAGTAATATTTATTTTCAAGCCATACTAAATCGTCGTCTTAGTTATTCATTGAGATCTTTATTTTTTAAATTCTTATATTATAAAAGAAGCCCTGAGCATTTACAAAGCTTCAAAACATCTGTCAACGCCACCATACAATTTTTTAAAAAGTGCATACGCGAGAGATGCGAGGAAGTTGACAATATATGTTCAGTGGATTCTCGCGTAGATGGAGAGCCAAAACGCACGCCTCGACTTCCCAAAGTTCTTGTTCAAAAGATCGCCGAATTTCTTGCATAATTGGTTACACTTTGACGCTTGTCACGCTGCATTGGGGTCAGGCCTGACACTATGACACTTTTTAAGAGCGCCGACGGCGCTCTTAAAAAGTGTCATAGTGTCAGGCCTGACCCCAATGCGCCGCAACAAGCGTCAAAGCGCTCATGTTTTTCAATATAACCACAAATTATTAAATAATGTTTGCTTTATATATAATTTATGCTATGATTGCTTTTAATTTAAATAAATTAATAATAAAAGGATACAATTTATGCCAATACCGAAAATATGTCGAATTCCTGCGGGTTTCTTAGATGAAGGCCAAGCCGTCGGATCCGTTTCTTATCATGGAATCAAAGGATTGCTAAAATTTCGTTTAATTCGTCACAATACTTTTGGCGTTCACTCGCCGTTTACTACGTGTGAGAAAATCGCATCGCTGGCGCTTAGAATTTTTGTCGTATTTCCTTTGTTAACGCTGTGTGCAGTCACTGACTTAACTATCTGGCTCATAAAAACAGCGACGATATTCATGATCGTGCGCGACAAAGGGCGTCACTTCACCCATCTGATTGCGATTGTCGCATTGCCCATTCTAGGCTTAGGAGTATGCCTAGCAGGCAAGTCGCCTGCCGTTCTGAGCCCCGTTACAACAAGACGCATGCTAACTCAGAACATTTTTGCGCAGAACTTTAACGACCCTATTGTTCGCCAATGTTTGGAGGAAGGATTCCGTGAAGGTTATGAAAATGAAAGTGATAAATATACGCCAATGCGTATATTCCCATATAATCCAGAGGCAGATCATCACGCAGACCAAATAAATATCACTTTCATTGAGACGCTTCTTCAGACAAATTATATTCAAGCTAATGATGGATATCGGGGTTATTTAACTACACACTCGCATCCTGTCTGTGACACGGCGGACGGAAAGCGCATGGACGTCGGCAATCATCCTCTCTTAGTAGAAGCCGCGCGCATACACAACTTACCGCTAATCGATCTAATTGCAGCAAAAGCCGACCCCAATTTGATTTATACAGATTATGTTAGAAGTGTTGCTTTTCATGGTCCTCATGATCCTACTGAATTCCGATCCAGCATCCTTACGGGCATGCTGAAATTTAAGATCCAACCCGACGCATTTGAAAGAATTCTTGCAATTCCCGGTTTAGATGTTGATTTAAGCGTCGATGGGACCACTCCTATTGCTGTTGCATTTCTTTATGGACAAGAGGAATGCGTGGAGCAGCTCGCCAAAAAAGGGGCTACGCTTTACCTAAAACATTTAGAGCAGCTAAAAGAGGTTGTTGATGCTTTTAATCCTGATGAGAGCAATAAGGCGGCTAACGCAGGCGCCTGTACTAAAGAACAATACACTAAAACATTGATGAGTGTAATTGGGGGCGAATTCTATGAAAATAATGTTTATTTTAAGGCTATGTTAAACAATCACCTTGCTGACGGATTAAGGAAATTATTTTTTGGCCCGGCAGGAACAAGTGTGAATGAATTAATTGATTTAAAGAAAAACCTAGCGGATTTCAAAGTGCATATAAACAAAACAATACAATCTCTTAAAGAATGTAAAAGAAAAAGAGGTGAAGAAATTTACAACATCTTTGCAATAAATTCTCGCATAGATAGAAAGCCCAAAGATCCAGGAAATCCCAAAAAACCCCAACGAATACCCCTATTTCCCAAAGAGCTCGCTAAAAACATCGCCGAATTTCTCGTATAATTGGTCAAACTTTGACGCTTGTCGCGCTGCATTGGGGTCAGGAAGGTAGCCAGGGCGTCTCGCCCTGCTTCGTAGGCAAAAAAACATTGAAGATAATACACGCGATCAGGGCGGGACGCCCTGGCTACCTTCCTTGCATGCTACGCGCTAGTGAGATAGTCGTAGAGATCGCCTTCGCTGGTGATCATGACGCTATGATGCACGACGCAAAAAGGAGTGACCACTTCGATGATTTTCGCATCGCCCACGCCGGGCAAACACAACGCGGCGATATGAGCGATCAAATTTTGCGCCTCCAATAATTGCAGACCCGCTAAATAATCTTGATAACTAAATCCCTCTTCACGCACTCTTAAAAAAATTAGGTTATAGTGATATAGGAGCGCTTGCACGGCGCAATATAGGCCGTGGCTGTTTGGCGGAGGATTGCCAAGGTATTCGACAAGGTCGGGCAATGTCTGACAGAAATAAGCCGTTTGAAACTCACCTTTCTCGGCTTCACCAAATAGAGCTACAGTATAACTATCCATAGAAAACTCCTTAGTCACTAACTATATTATAACAAAATATGCAAATATTACATAAATAATTAATAAAACAGTGAATTTACTTTACTTAAAAAATATAATTAATTTATTCTCAGTAATATACCGTTCAGGAGAGAAAAATGCGAGCGTACAATACATTTATGCGAGAAGGGTCTTTAAAAGCCAAAATGTATGAAAACATAGACGATTTACTGAAGCCAAAACTTCAAACACTTGGGTTGCTAGGAGGAGTTGCGATCGAATTAATTCTTACTCCCATTGTAGGTGTAATCGCCCTCATTGAAGCTCTTGCTATTACAATTTTTAATTTATTGGGAACTCTGATTTTCAACAAAAAGTGCGCTTCGGATCTGCTTGGTTCAGTAGGCGCTTTAGCGTTTTCCGGCTTATATCTGGCGTTTTCGCCGCTGATTGGCATCATTAACAGCATAATCATTGCTAGAGGGCTCTGTCACCCACCCACAGATGATGAAGGAAGTTATATTCAGCGTCTAGCTGAAGGATATGAAAGACGAAGCAATATTAATTTTACATGGAAGCAGCTGCAGAAGAACGGCCTAATAGGCGTCGCTTGCCACTGTTGTTCAAATAAAAACAGCCCTGACGTCGATCCTGACGAGGAAAGCGGCGCTGGCGATTTTCCGCTTTGACGTTTGCAGGGACAAGGGACCTAAAAGACCTAAAGGACCTAAGGGACCATAAGTTTTTTAGGTCCTTTAGGTCCTTTATGTCCTTTAGGTCCCTTGTCCCTTACAGCGATTGCTGTCAAGGTAGCGGCCGCATTCGGCCAGTCCCTCTTCAATATTCAACAGCCGATTGTATTTGGCGATGCGGTCGGTGCGGCAGAGAGAACCTGTTTTAATCTGCCCTGCATTTACGGCGACAGCCAAATCGGCGATGAAACTATCTTCGGTCTCTCCCGAGCGATGGGAAATCACCGCGCTGTAGTCATGCTGCCGGGCAATACGAATCGTTTCCAAGGTTTCTGTAAGGGTTCCTATCTGGTTCGGCTTAATCAATATCGCATCAGCGGCGCCCATCTCAACGCCCTTCATCAAGAACTTAGGATTGGTGACGAAAAGATCATCTCCCACCACTTGCGCTTTATGCTTAAGGCGATTCGTCAACTCCTTCCAGCCGGCCCAATCAGCCTCATCCAAGCCATCTTCAATGGAATCGATCGGGTACTGTTCACAGAGTTTTTGCAAATACGCCGATTGATCGCTGGAGGAACGCTCTTCATAAGATTTTTTGCGCTGCATTTTTTTCTTTTCAATGTAAAAGCCGGCTACGCGATCATAAAATTCCGAAGCGGCGCAGTCCAATGCCAATGTCACATCAATTCCAGGACGATAACCCGCCTTTTCAATAGCTGCAAGAATCAACTCAAGAGCCTCTTCGTTCGAATTTAAATTCGGAGCGAAGCCTCCTTCATCGCCAACGGAGGTGATATGCCCCGCCGTTTTAAGCATTTTCTTAAGCGTATGGAAAATTTCAACTCCCCACCTCAAAGCTTCGTGAAAAGTAGGCGCCCCCACGGGCCGAATCATGAATTCTTGAAAATCCAATGAATTATCCGCGTGCGCTCCGCCGTTGATGATGTTCATCATCGGACAAGGAAGGATGCACGCATGGACGCCCCCAATATAGCGATACAAAGGCATCTGAGCGGTCAGCGCGGCGGCGCGCGCTATCGCCAAAGAGACTCCCAAAATAGCGTTCGCCCCCAGGCGTCCTTTATTTTCGACGCCGTCGAAAGAGATCATCATTTTATCTAAACGCTCTTGATCAAAAACATGTTCTCCGACAAGGAGTTGCGCCAATGGACCATTGACATGAGCGACAGCCTGCAGGACGCCTTTTCCAAAATAACGTTTTTCATCGCCGTCGCGCAATTCAAGGGCTTCATGGCTCCCTGTCGAGGCTCCGGAAGGAACAGAAGCCTTAACGATCACGTCTCGATCGGTTGAAACGACCACTTCAAGAGTGGGATTGCCGCGGGAATCTAAAATTTCGGCCGCTTTTATAGTTCTGATATATGACATTGGACGCCTCTCTCATTTACATATTTTCAACGCCTAAGATGCTCTTGTTTTACGCTGTGAATAAGGTACTGATACGACTGATAACGCAGAACGGAAATTTTTCCCTCTTCAATAGCGATCCTGACGGCGCAATCGGGTTCATCGGTGTGCGAACATCTTGGATATTTGCATTCACGGCCGCACGCATGAATTTCAGAAAAATAACTTTCCACTTCATCAAATTTCAAATCCCAAACCCCAAAACTTTTAATGCCTGGAGTGTCAATGCACCATCCACCGAAAGGGAGCTGAATCAAATTGGTTGTCGTTGTGGTGTGCGATCCTTTCTGCGTTCTCTCCACCACTTCCCCTATCCGCAAGTCCAACCCTGTCATCACATTAATCAACGATGATTTACCCACTCCAGACTGACCTGAAAAAACCGACGCTTTGCCTTGCATCGCGGCGCGAAGATCATCCATTCCATCTCCTGTAACGGCGCTGATGGAGATGACGGGCACGCCCGCCTGCTCATAGGCTTGCAAAAAGGCTTGGTGCAGCGCATTTTCTTGCTCCAACTGTTCCGGCTCCAGGGAGAGATCCTGCAGCAAATCAATTTTGTTGACGATGATGATGGGCGCCATCCCTCCTTTGCGCGCGGCGATAATGTAGCGATCCACTAAAAATGGTTTTAGAGGCGGAGAGATGACTGACACCACAATCATGACTTGGTCAATATTAGCCGCGATCAACTGCGCTTTGCGTCGCGACAAATTATCGGCGCGCGAAAGAACCGAAACGCGAGGTTCGACATGAACGATGGTTCCCTCATTCCCTCCGCTTTCTTCAAAGCGCACAAAGTCTCCCACGGTCACAAGATTCTTAAACTGGCTTTTATCCTTTTTTAAGAGCCCTTTCAGAGCGCATATTATTTTTCGACCGTCATAATCCACCACAATGCCTTGAGGAGTGATCGAGAGGACGCGTCCTCGCAATAGCCTATCATTGGCCTCCATCAGAGAGGATTGCAGAAGCGTTTTTTTGTCGGATTTAGCCCGGTCTGTTTTTTTGTACTGAGAACGATCCTTGTCCTGAGCCCGTTTACGCTGGGCTTTGCCGACTTTACGGTCGTCTCCGAAATACGCTTCTTCCAGCGGACACCCCTCCCAACGCTTCCCGGCCATTTCTTTATGGACTCCCTTTTTGCTTCAACATATGCATTAGGATGCCGCCGGCTACCGCTACATTCAGAGATTCCATATCGCCCGGCATGGGAATCCGCACCTTTTGACAAAGCCGTTGCGCTTCATCGGAGAGTCCATGCGCTTCATTGCTCAACACCAACAACGCCCCTCCATCTATCTGAATGTCATTAATAGAGGTTCCTTTGATGTCGGCTGCCAAAGGCTGCAGCTTGTTGAGCGCGATAATTCGCTGCAATTCCGACCAGGTTCCCATCGCGATCGGCAAGCGAAAGGTAGCTCCCTTTGCCGCGCGCACGGCTTTATCATTGTAAGGGTCGCAGCTGTCATTAAGGATAAAAGCTCCTTCCCAACCGAGCGCCAAGCCGCTGCGCAACAGGGTCCCCAAATTTCCAGGATCGCTGACGCCGTCGCAAACCAAAATCCATCGCAAGCCCTCTAAAGACGCTTGTTGCGGGATAGCCGCTTCAGCTGCAACGCCTTCAGGCGTTTGCAAACCGGAGATTTTATGCATGACCGCTTCGCTCACCATAATGATCTCATCCGCCATTACGCCGGGAGGAATGTATGTGGAATCATATGCGATAATGACTTTCGCCGGTTTGTGGGAACACACTTCGCCAATCAGCTTGCCGCCTTCAATGAATACGCTCTGACGCTCTTCGCGATAATCGCGATTCTGACGCAGGCGCACGAGATGTTTCACTAAAGGGTGCTGTAAACTTGTGATTTCACGCTCCATATGCTTTCCTTTTTGCGTATGACGCAAGCTTTAGCTAAAAAAGTCTCTTGCAATACCCCCGAATGGGGGTGAGGGCATGTAGCCCAGGGCAAGCGACAGCGCAGCCCTGGGTTGGCCAGGCTAAGCGTCGCACCCCCGAATGGGGGTGCGGGCTTGCTTATTGCCAGCGACATACAAATTCATTCTACTCTACGTTCAATTTGAGCGCATTGAACATAGTTAAACATGGGCCCGCACCCCCATCCGGGGGTGCATCCTTTAATCACGCAAACCCAGGGCTGCGCTCGCGCTTGCCCTGGGCTACATGCCCTTACCCCCTCCGGGGGTATTGCAGGGAACTTTCTGATCCACATCAAGATGTCCATAAAGAAGTTTCCTTCAGCAATGCGACAACAATGTCGGGATCATGCAGATCATGCTGCACGGCGATTCTTTCCGCCTCTTTTAGCAATAATCCCATTTGCTTGCCAGGTTTAACCCCGTACGTTTGCAAAATCGCCGCCGTAACCAGTGGTTTGCGTTCAACAAGCCGCTGGATATGCGGCGTCAAGCGTTCGCGTCGCTGTTCATGCCTCTCAATGATCATCTCTCGTTTTTCTTCAGGATACCGAACCGAGAGCACATCAAAACCGACCTGAAATAGTTTGTCGGCATAAAATCGCGCCCACTCAAGCTGGTGAATTTCGTGCGGCGAGACGTCTTCTTGAATTAACAAATTTTTAGCTTTTAAAGCGAATTCGATCCACTTGCTGTCCTGTACGCTGATTTTCAAATATTGACACAATTCAAGCAACTCTTCAAGCGACATTTCCGGAAATAATTCCAAAAGATATAAAATCGTAGGGACATCATCAGGAAAATGTTTATAAAAAGCCACGCGTTCTTCCAAAATGCTGGGATGCATATTTTGCAGCGAAGGAAAGATCATCTGCAGCAGTCCCAGACGATGCATTTCGATGATCGCCTGATCAAACCGAACGCTCTTGGCCATTTTATTGAATTCCTGCCAAATGCGTTCCATAGCGACCGCTGGAAACAGCGTAGGAGCATGCATCTGGATCGCTTGTTGGGTTTCTTCATCGATGGCGAAATCAAAACGCATGGCGAAGCGCACGGCCCGAATCATGCGCAACCGGTCTTCAGCGAAACGTTCATGCGGGCTGCCTATCGTGCGAATAATGCCGCGTTTGAGGTCTTGCCGGCCCTCTACATAATCGTAAATCGTGTCGGTAAGAGGGTCATAAAACATGCCGTTAATCGTGAAGTCCCGACGCAATGCATCTTCTTGAGGCGTCGACAGCTCAATTTTTTCCGGTCGGCGTCCTCCGATATAATCGAAATCCTTGCGAAATGTAGCGACTTCAAATTGATGGCCATCAATTACAACAATCACCACGCCGAACGCCAAACCCACCAGGATTGTATGCGGGAAAAGTTCTCTAATTGCATCCGGAGGCGCATTTGTAGCGATGTCGATATCGTCCGAAGGACGCTTCAAAAGATAGTCGCGCACCCAGCCGCCTGCGAAATAGGCGATGTATCCCGCTTGATTTAATTTTTTGACGATTTTTAGCGCGCTTTCATTGACGCTCATCTCATACCTATCTCGCTCAAACATATCAGCTTTTCATTAGTTTTCATATATGTTATAACTAATGCATCATACAGATATCAGAATTTACCTAAAAAGACAACTTTTTTATTTACAAAAATAAATATTTACCTTACAATTGCCTTAATTAACGACTTTTATAAACAAATACTAAACAAAATAAGGAATAATTTTATGATTCATTCTGAAGTTCCCGTTAAATATGCTTACGATGACAACCTATATGTAAATGGTCAATTTTCTAAGCAAACGCCATTATTAAAATTAGAGAAAACAAATAACTTAAATGGTCATTTCGTTATGAATATAGGTCTTGGATTGAAAAATAAAGCCTTGCGCTTCGAGAAAGCCAGCGTTATAGCTCTTTGTCTTGCAACAGCGGCTACAATCGCAACCCTCATTGCGCTCGCTTGTTTTCCCGCCCTCAGTCTTGCATTTGGCTTGACCCTCGTAGGAACAATGGTTCTATTTGAATGTCTAAAGATGGTTGCCAAACACTATGCAAAGAAATGCATGAATCTCCATGCTGTAATATCTTCCTCTCGCAACGCCTTAGTCGACCAATCTGAA
>JABDEO010000074.1 GCA_013287015.1 Chlamydiota bacterium | reverse complement strand
TTCCTGATTCATTTTAACCAAACTTTCACGCACCGTCGTCGGATTGCTTCCCGCCCAAATGCTTCCCGACATCTTGCCCGGAAAAGTGAAAAAGAGAAAAGCGCGGCAAGCCAACGCAGGATTTACGATATTCATGCCTGATCCGCCAAAGACTTCTTTGCTCAATACGACGCCGACGGAAATTCCGACAGCGGCCATCCAATAGGGGATGGTGGAGGGCAAAATGAGGGCGTAGAGAATGCCCGTTACAAGGAACCCTTCCGAGATCTCATGGCGGCGCATAATGGCGAATAGAGCTTCCCAGAGCCCGCCTACGGCATAGGAAATCAAAACCAATGGAAAAAAAACGAAGCTCCCCTCTTTGATGATGGTCATCCAACGATCTTCTTTAGCGGCAAAATGAAAATAGCTTTGAAATGAGGCGGCGCTGGTGAGATATTCATTCATCAGGTGGTAATCGCCGCTTGAATAGACGAATTTTTGCAATCCAGTGTTCCAAATCGCCATCAACATGCACGGAATTAAAGCCAGAACGACGATCAGCATCCAGCGTTTGACGTCGATGGCGTCGCGAATGTGCGGTCCCTTAGCTGTGTTGAGCGGAGCTTCATACAAAAAAGTGTCGCCCGCGGAAACCAGCGGGCGCAATTTATGGAGCCGTTTGCCTGGCTCTACAAGAGACAGTTGAAAGTCCAAAAATTTTCTCAACATCATTGAACCTATTATTTGCCGAACTTTTTCTCAGTAAAAGTAAACAACGCCGAAATGTCAATCAAAAAATAAGAAAAACTGGCAAAATGAACCTGATTCTCAAGATCTCCGAAAATTTAGTAAAAAATTCAACGCTAAGACCCAAGTGTGCAAGAGAGAAAAAGTGTAGAGATAAAAATTCAACGCAAAGGCGCAAAGACGCAAAGGCGCAAAGAAATAAAAAACATTATAAAATTCAGTGGGTTTTTATCTTGAGAATTATAAAAAATTTTAATATATCCGACAACCCTTGCACTGAACTTCGTAATATTTTTTATTTCTTTGCACCTTTGCGTTGAATTTTTATCTTTATACTCTTGCCTCTTTGCTTTGAATTTTTATCCCTACACTTTTTCTCTCTTGCATCTTTGCGTTGAATTTTCAAGATAAGGCGGCGTGCAATGTCTAAAGCTGTTAAATGGTCCGGCGGCGTTTTCATCCTCCTAATCGCCGCCTCCGGCATGTTGTTTTTTTATCGGCATGCGCTTTTATTAACATTAGGGGAATATCATTTAAAAAATTATTTCCATGAACGCCTCGGGGCGGAGTTGTCCATACCCCATGCTTACATCCAAGAAAACAGCATCATCATCGAACGGCCGATTTGGCGCCACGCTTCCACCGGCGATGAAATCTTTGCCGCTGAACGGATGGAAATTAAATACGACCTGGCGCTCTTGGAGCGCAAAATCAATTTCGACGCCCGCATCGCCTTCATCAATGCAGAGTGCTCCTCCATGTGCGTTTTTTTTCATCAACTATGGCCTGACTGGGATCAGTGGGTGGCTTCGAGCGGCTCCGTCGATGGCTGTCTGAATATCCATCAAAATGGTTGCGAAAGCGATCTTCACTTTCACCATCTGATCTTAAAAAATTCTCAATTGGCGCTGCAGAGCCATATTCCCGAAGCCCATGTGCAGATATCCTCTTCCGGCGCGCATGGACAATTGCAGCTTTTACAGCCGGCCTCTTTAACTTTTCAGGGCGGCGCTCAATGGTCGATTTTGGAAGCGGAGCGACTGGTCGGAAATTGCTCATGGCGGCCAGGACAAAAAACCAAACTTGATTTGCATGGCGTTTGCCGCCATCAAGATCAGACGCATCCCTTGCATCTCACCGACGAACCCAACTCGCTTTCTCCGCAAATCATGCAATTCAACTTAGAATACGGCCCCCTCGCCGGACAGTTCATTTTGGATTGTACGTCAGATTCAAAAACACTCAGCATGCATCTGAAAGGAAAAGGACGCGATTTCATCGCTTTTGCCCCCATCCCGCTTCATCAAAGCCTTTCCACCCATTTTGCAGAAGAACAACTGACGATTGACGCCATATTGAAACAAAACGCCGCCGCAGCGAAATTGAGCGGAACTTTAACCGTCTTCGAGCCCGAACATCTCAACACCTTTTTTTTTGATGTGCATTTTGATAGACGCAAGAGCCTTCAACTACGTTCGGGATATTTTCATGCAAACGACCTGCCATTGAATAAATACGTCGCTCCATTTGTGTTGAACTGTCTGGAAGGGGATTGCGACGTCCGCGGCGCTTTTGACGCCGCTTCCCTTATACTTTATTATGATGCGCGCAACGTGCGCTTGGAAAATTCGCATTTTTCCTTAGAGTTTCCTTCCGTAAAACGCAGTGAGGGAGATTTGCCCGCGGCGCATTATTTTGATTTTGCAACCGGAACTCACGGCGGCGTTGCGCCCATTCATCAAGGCGTCTACTTTGAAAAACATAGCGAATTAAGCTTTACAGACATCTCTGCACAGGTTATCTTGGGACAATCCCACGCCATTTTTTCGGACGCCGAAGCATATTGCCAAGAGATCCACTTGGCCGGAGACATCGATGTCGATTACAGCTGCAACGCGCAAGAGCGCATTGATGTCGACATTCATGCCTCTGCAATAAACGGACAGGTCTCGCAACTGAAATCGCTGTGCGCGCAATTCAGCCCATCTTCCCTGCTCATAAAACTTCCGATGGAAGGCAACATCTCGTTGCGCCCAGATGGAAGCCGTCTGCATTTTTCCATGCAGCAGCAGGAGATCGCCGCGCAAGCTTGCGTTCGTGGATCTTTTACCGAAGGCTCCTTAATTGGAGAAGGCTCCAGCATGAGCGTGCGGGACCTTAGCCTGGAATTCGATTACGATTATCCAGCAAACACCCTAAAATTTTCCGACATTCAAGGAGCCTTGCTGGTTGGTTCGCCAAAGCATCTTGAAGAATATATTCTGGCCGGAGAATATCTTTCTTTTATGGATCACGGCTCCTCGCGAGCGAAATTCGATTTATGGGTCGGCGATAAAAATCGCGATATCATTCGCGTTGTGGGCGATGCAAAAGAATTAGAAAACCCGGGACGCATCGAAATTTCCCTCAACAACAGCCTGTCGCACTTCGGCGATGTGCATCCAAATGCATTCCAACTTATCATCCAAGATTGGGCGCAAATCGAGACGGCTCATTTACAATTCAATTTCCGGCTGAAAACTCTCTTAAATGACCTGCAGCGCTTTAGTCGAACCGGACTTTTATTTCTATCGCGCCATCTTCTCAAACATTTAAATAGTCTCAATTCCGCTGAGGGTGATTTCAAAGTGAATTTGCAATATGATCGCAATGCTTCGCTTTTCACTTACCATGTCCTCGGTGAAAATTTAGCCATCGGTTCATACGCCTTTAAAAAATGCTTGCTGAATGGGCAGGGAAAAGACAATGCCTGGACCATCGATCAGCTGCAGCTTGACGATTTTTCACTCGCCGCCGACTTAACCAATTCAGAGCGGACGCTAAAAGTGAATTTTCTTGGGTTGCGTTGCGGCCAGTCTTTGCTGGCTGGACTTTCAGGAGAATATTTGAAAGAGGAAAACGCTTTTGACGCCAAAGTGAAATTATTGGAAATCGATCTTTCTTGCCTGCATGAATGGCCGAAACTGCACGCCTTCGCCGCGCAATTTATACCTAAAGGACAACTGCGCGCAAACGATGGACGTCTCCGTCTAGAATGGGATAAGAACAAATCAAGGTGGCGCATGGATGCATCGCTCAATGCCTCTTTGCGCAATTGGCAAGTCCAAAACACGCAATTTCAAGATATAAATAATTTCACTATTCATGTGGACACAGATCGAGGCCTAACTTGTGAGAACATCAAATATTTTCTCAATGACGCTGAATATGAGGTGAAAAATTTCAGTTTGCATTGCGATTCGCTCGCGTTGCATCTCGCCGCAGCGGTGCGTTATCGAGACAATTTGTTGCACTTGGGAGCAAGAGTCAATTCACCTAGTTTTGCATCGGGTGAATTTACAATCAGCGAACAGCCGTACGCTGCAGGACAGCCCGCGCTGGTCGTCCATTGGCGAGGCAATCCTCTTGAAAAATTTTCCATTCATCAGATTGAGGGTTCATGCGCTGGAGTAAGCGCCCAAATTGCAAGAGAAAGCGGCGACTCGGTAAAACCCCTTATCGGAGAAGTTGTTTGCACGCCGCACGCTAAATTGTTTTTGCCCTCGGAAATTCAAACGATTTTAGAGCGCTGGCGGATTAATGGAACCTATCGATTAACAGGAGAATGGTCATTTTGGCCTGATCCAGCAGGCTTTACCGGTTCGCTGGAAGCGCAGAATTGCGAGGCGCAGGGGTATCAATTCGATACGCTTGCAGTGGAGGCGACCTATTCCCCGAATGAGGCGCATTTGAAAAATCTACGTCTTTCTGATCCTGCAGGTCGATTTTTCACTGAACATGTTTTAATCTCCAAGCAGAACCAAAATTCGTGGCTTGTACACATGCCTTTATTAAAGGTGGATGAGTTCAAGCCCAGCGGTTTAAGACAGGTTGATCCATCAAGAACATCATCTAAGACGCCATCGGAAAGCGCTTTTATCATTCGCCATCTGGAACTAAACGATCTTAAAGGAAACCTGTCCGATCCTAGCAGTTTCGTCGGAGACGGTTTTGCCAATTTCGCCAATCCGCCCAAACGCGATAAGCCCAATCCCATCTGGGAAGTTCCATCGGAGATTCTTTCCGACGCTGGTCTCACGCTTATTGCGCTATGTCCTGTGGCGGGCGATGTCCACTATCGAATAGAAAACGGAAAAATCGTCTTGAAAAAATTTAAAGATGTGTACAGCGCGGGTCGTCTGTCAAAATTTTATCTCGCTAAAGACTCGGGAGCTCCCTCATACATCGATTTCGATGGCAATTTGCATATTCAAATCCGTATGAAGCAATACAGCCTGCTTTTAAAATTAGCTGAATTCTTCACTTTATCCATTGAAGGGACGGCGCAACATCCCACCTACACGCTGCTCAAACAACGCCGCTCCCATTCTCATCAGGATCACGATAATGAAGAATGAAGGCAACAGTTCAGATACCCCTCCTTCGTCGGGGCATCTGAATGAAAAAGGTAATCAGGCCGTCTCGGCCTGATTCTAATGAAAGTCTAAATCTTGGGTAAAGAAAGCAACCAGGTCGTCCCGACCTGGTTGTTGATACATTCAAGGCCGCGGGGACGGCCTTGTTGCCTTATGTCCGCTGCCATGACTTTTTAAAGACGCACTCTACATGTGTATATGATGACTGGCTTCCATTAATCCACGAAGATAAGTAACTACCATTGGCTCTTTTAGGAGATTAGCAATATCCAAAGGAAGATAAACACGAATTTTTTGCTCTTTGTTCGGTTCAATAGGTCGACCGGCGCCTTCACGTTTTCCGCCGCGTCCCACCGTTCTTTTTTCCACTGTCGGACTTACATTATCATTAAGCCGCTCTGTAATAAATTCTTTCAAATATTTCGGATATTTTTCGATCACCTCTTCTTTAGAGTCTCCACCGCATCCTACAGGATAATTCGGATGTTCAAAAACCCAGCAATCGACATTCTTATCAAACCAGGGTGTTATTTTCCCGATTTCCCCTAAGGCTGCTTTTAGATGTTGATTTATTTCTTTCTTGGCGGCCATATAAAACCCTTAAATTTAAATTCTCTTTCTGTTTTTTGTACACTATATGCGGTCACTTCTTGTTTACCGCGTTTAGAATGGCTGATTTGTATCGTGCATACAAAAATTCCATTTTCATCCATCAGTTTGTAGTCAATCTTTTCCTTTAACAAGACTCCAGCCAATCGTTTTCACGAATTTTCGATATGTCTTTTCATCTAAAGGCTTGTATGCCATGAAAGCTTCCTTTACTCTAATAATAGAATATATGGGATATATAATCAACCCATATTTATTCTAAAGCTGATTTACCAGGCCAAACAAAGCTAAGTGAATAACTCGTACCGCACCCATCCTCTGAATTTTTTGATAGCATCTATTCTCCGGATGAACAATAGTATTCTCCGCACATTATGCGGAGAATAAGCAAGACCCATCCTTCTTATCCTGCCTATCCTGACCTGCCCATCCTGACATTTTTCAGTTTTTCAGTTCATCAACAATCGCATGCATGGCGTCCCAGGATGGGCGTGTATCTAGCCCTAATTCCCAAACCATTGCGCCGCCTAATCCTAAATTTTTAATAAATTGGCTTTTGCAACGAAGCGATTCTTCATCATCAAACGTGATCAACTCTTTGTTGACAGGATTGTATAAATAAGGAGCCTGCGCTTGTTCATCATGCAACAAGTGATAGTCGCTCGATAGATTTCGCTTAATGTCATAAAAAAATCGCATGCCAACTTCTTGGGTGGTTCCACCGCCTGCTCCATTATACGCGCTGTGCAACCCATTTGTATTAGCGAATACGCGTCCGTACAAAGGCATCCCTAACACCAGTTTCTTTGCTGGAACGCCCTGCTCTAAATAGAACGCTACAGCGGCGGCGACGCTCAATCTGGCGTCCCCAAAAGAGGAAAACAACGCCGCATGATGATTGGCGACAAGGTTATCCGAATCCCCCCAAGGGCCGTGCAGGTCATATGTCATGAGGTTGATCCAATCTACATATTTATGGATCCGCTCCACTTCAATGTTTTTGTAATGGTGTGGACCGGCCGGAGCCGCAATTGTGACGAGGAGTTCAGACCCTTGCGCGTGCGCCGCCTGGTATAGTTCTGCAAGCAGAAGTGTAAAATTTTCTTTATCTTGAGGTCGTCCGCTGTGTTCTGCAAATCCTGGATATTCCCAATCAATGTCGACGCCGTCAAAATCGTAATCTTTGCAAAATTTGATCGCATTTTCGACGAAGTTGGCTCTTGCAGTCGGACTTTCCGCCAAAGCGGAAAACGTGTCGGAAAGCGTCCAACCGCCGATGGAGATAAGGGTTTTAATGTGGGGATGTTTCTTTTTTAGATCGGAAAACGCTTTAAAATTTCCCCAAAAGGCAGGTTCTGGAGAAGATGCGTTCCAATCTGAGCGATATTCGATGTCCGCCCAAGCGTCAAAGAGCGCAATGTCGCCTGCTTTATCGACTTTTGCAAAAGCGTAGTTGATATGAGTGACGAGATCGAAGTCAATATTTTCAGGTTTAAAAGAAGGGGACCGATAGATTGCCCAATTGGGATAGTACCCCACAACTTTATATTTCTCAGTTGCTGCGATTGCTGGCGGCGCTATTGTAATTAATAATATTATAAATCCTATAAATATATTTAACATTATGTACCTATGATTAGTTATAATAATAAACGAGTTTAACAATACTTATTATAAATATCAATAAATTAATTGCACATATGCTGCATTACTGACTTCCACTTCTCGAGTTTTCAAGCAATTTTTTCGACCTTAGTTTTTTTTAACCCTTCTTTCGCGCAGCGTGTGGAGCGCGTGCGACTTGTCGCCGCTTTGGAAGACCTCGACTTGTCGAGGTCGAAGCGTGAATCTAAAATATCTAAAAGCTAGCTTAACGTTAACCTGGAAAGCGTTTTGCTATCGACAATATGACCTGTTCACCGTTCAAATGCTAACCTTTAAATATTTTAGATTTACGCTTCGACCTCGACGAGTCGAGGTCTTCCAAAGCGGCGACAAGTCGCACGCACTCCACACGCTGCGCGGCAGGAAAATTGACTTTAATATGCAGCGATTATAGACGCGATGTCCTTCACAAAGAATTCCGTTTCATTGAGCGCCGCGCATCTCTCGTCTACCTTTATTTTGGCAGCTTCAAGCAGCTTACTCTTTGCTCCAACGAGATTTCCTTTGAAGGTATTGAGAACCATCATAATTTGCCCGTTAGGTTTCATAAAAAGCAACGACATCAAATCGTTATGCGCCTGATAACTTAAGAGAGCCTTGAAAAATATGTTGTCCGTGCAAGATTTATGTTCCGGCAAAATTTGACGCATGAGGGACTTTAGGTATTTTCTAGCTTGGCCTGGGTAGTTGACTTGACCTTCAGCCCGGTTAAATGCATTCAAAAATCGTTCAAGCTCATCAAAATCAGTTTCATAAAAATCAGCTCCAGCCGCAATCAGCGCTTCAGCGAAATCAAACGCTCCATGCATGACGGCCACGGCTAAAGGCGTGCTATAACCTTTTCCCTGCTGATTGAGATCTATTCCTTCAATTTTCAGAATATGCTTAAACGTATCTATAGTAGGGCGTTTTTTGATGATTCCTGTTAAGACGCTGTCTCTTAATCTAGTCAGCGTCAATTTATCACTACGATAATGCCAACGCCCTGGATCTTTTTCTTCCGCCCCTTCCTCGAAGGGTTCATAAACTAAGTTCAGATCCACATTCCGCTCAACTAAAGCGTCAATCATCGGAATTGAATTTTTTGCCGCTGAATCCACTAACCAAGGAGAGTGTAAAGGAAAATTATGAAAACCATCTATAGAGAAATCATAACCTCCTCTTGAATATGCAGTAACCTCATTGGGATCATTTATGTTGTTTGCGACTATACGAATAATTTCAGGAGGAGCAGCAGCTTGAGGATGGCCATTGCCATGATTATTAGCGCCAATAAATCGGAGAGGAGGCAGACCGGCGCCATTTTGGAAACATTGTTGCAGCAGATGACCATCATGATGGTATATCGCATCATCCCTAAGTTTATTCAAAATGTCTTTTGAGATCATTGCGGGAGACCTCCCAGACAAACTAATCCCTAACATCAAAATGGGCATGACAATCCGGGCTATTAGGGCCGCAAGGACATAAAAAATATTTTTAATCATGCGTTTGCAGCATGATTGATTTGAATTTGAAGGCGTCGCTATAGTTCCCACAAATGCGAAGATAGGAAAAATAATGAGATCAGCCAATGAACATAAGATGACGACAGGACAAACAATGAACAGTTTTAACGCCAAAGAGGCCACCTTCTCACCGATGGTGAATGGAGAATGCGCCCCAAAGGTATTGTGTCGCACCAGTCTACATGAGCACAACCCCGAAACCGCCAAATGTGTGAATCCTATCAATTGATTAACGCCAGATTGAGTTTCGAACGCGTGCGTAAATTGATATATCTTCATAATCCATCTATTTTTCTTATTTTTATATGTGAAAGTTTATACGAATTGATGTATATATGCAATCTTTAATCTGTAATAAATTAGGCATGTCATGACAAACGTAATATTCAACAGTGATATTCCGGTTTTATGATAGGCGTTCCAGTGAAATGACGCCGAAAACAGTCATTAAAAGAAGAGCATTAAATAAGGCTAAGTTTTGACGCATTTGACGCTACATTGGGGTCAGGCCTGGGTTGAAACGAATGATCGATTTTCGAAGAAAATCAGCTTGTGGTTTACCCCCCTAATTTTGGCGCCGTTTTTTTTAAACGCATCAACCACCCCCGGATGGGGGTGAGGGCACGTAGCCCAGGGCAAGCGAAAGCGCAGCCCTGGGTAACTACATTAAATGATGCACCCCTGAAAGGGGTGCGGGCCATGCTTAACTATGTTCAATGCACCCAAATTGGACGTAGAATGGGTTTGCATTCGCTGGCAAAAAGTAGGCCCGCACCCCTTTCAGGGGTGCATTATATAACATAACCACCCAGGGCTGCGCTTTCGCTTGCCCTGGGCTACATGCCCTCACCCCCATCCGGGGGTGGAAAAACGGCGCCAAATTTAGAGGGATAAAATACGACTGATTTTCGAAGAAAATCGGTCATTCGTTTCAGCCCAGGCCTGACCCCAATGCACGCTTTATTTAACGACGTTGAAGGCTTCCAAAGCTTCTGACTCCAAATGATATATGCTGAATATCCGATCCGTTCTAGTCAGGGTGAAAAGTTGCATGATGGGGGATTTTATTTCGCAAAGCGCCAACTGCCCCTTGTCCTTCAAAGTTTTGAATAGAGCAATCATTACACCGAGCCCGCTGCTGTCCACAAAGGTTACATTGTTCAGATTTAAGATAATTCGATTATTTCCGTTGTTAATCAGATCAACGAGATACCCCTTAAACTCCGTACTGATGGGAGCATCGATGCGCGCAAAGCGAGGTTTTACAATGGTGATTCCTTCTATTTTCTTAACATCCATCTCCATGCTGCACATCCGCTGTAAAATTTTAATTCTTATTTCAGTTATGCTCTTTCCTGAATAAAAATTCAACATCGCAGCGTCAGTTATTTTTTAGCTTGTATAAAACGTGGGAAATATGGCAATATCCCTATTCCTTGCACCGGTAGCTCAACCGGATAGAGTACCCGGCTACGAACCGGGAGGTTAGAGGTTCAAGTCCTCTCCGGTGCAAATGATTATACAACCTTTCCCCTCAGGCCCCCTTGACACAAACGCCTATGTAGTGGCGTGCGCTGCAACGCATGACGCTGCAATCGTTGACCCTGCTCCCGATAGTTCTGAAAAAATTATCGCCTATATGAGCAAATATAACTATCAGCCGCAGAAAATCCTCCTGACGCATTCACACTGGGACCATATCGCTGACGCCGCTTTGCTGAAGGCTCATTATCAGATCCCTGTTCTCATCCATCCAGATGACGCCGGCAATTTAGAGCGTCCGGGCTCGGACCGTCTCCCTTGTCGGCTTAATATCCCTGGAGTATCCCCCGACGGCTGGCTGGAAGAGGGCGCTGAAATTCCGGTCGGCGCATTAACATTTAAAGTGATTCATACTCCTGGGCATACTCCAGGCGGGGTATGTTTGTATTGCGCGGCGCATCGTTTGCTATTGTCCGGAGACACGCTCTTTAAAGGCTCGATGGGAACGCTTGCCCTCCCAACAGCCCAGCCTCAACTCATGTGGAATTCGCTGAAAAAACTAGCGCGCCTGCCGCCGGACACTAAGGCGTTCCCTGGACATGGCCCTAGCACAACCATCGGAGCTGAATCGTGGCTGGATCAAGCGGAAAAATTTTTTGGAAACAATTAAATAAAACAACTAAATAAAAGGAGCTAAGCGTATGGCGGTGTTAGTAGGGAAACCGGCCCCGAATTTCAAGACCAAGGCGGTCATCGGCAATAAAATTGAAAATGATTTTTCATTGACTCATTTCCGTGGAAAAAATGTGATCTTATTTTTTTATCCACTTGATTTTACTTTTGTCTGCCCAACGGAGTTGCACGCCTTCCAGGAGAAGCTAAAAGATTTCGAACAGCGCAACACTCAAGTGATTGGATGTTCCGTCGACAGCTGTTATTCCCACTATGCCTGGCTGAATACCGCTAAGCAAAAAGGCGGCATCCATGGCGTCACTTATCCTCTCGTCGCTGACATCAATAAAACCATCGCCCGAGATTATGACGTTCTTTTCGAAGAAGAGGGCATCGCCTATCGCGGCTTGTTTTTAATCGATGAAAAGGGAGTCGTCCGTCATCAGGTTATTAATGATTTGCCTCTTGGACGCTCTGTAGATGAAGCTTTGCGCATTCTAGACGCATTGATTTTCTTCGAAAAGCACGGCGAAGTCTGCCCCGCCAACTGGCAATCGGGCAAAAA
>JABDEO010000073.1 GCA_013287015.1 Chlamydiota bacterium | reverse complement strand
TCGCCGCTGGAGCCACCCAACGCATGAAAAACAACCATGGACGCCATAACCAAGGCCATGCTGTTCCGGCGCGAAACTCTTCGCTGCTGATGCTTTTATCCAAAAACCAGCCAGTATAGATGGAGATCATTAGACCTCCAATCGGTAGAAACCAAACCGACACAAGATCATCAATGGTTGCAAAAAAAGTTTTACCGTAAATGGCTGGCCAATTAGCGAAGATGGTATGAGATCCAGATAGGGCGCTGGGAATGCCAAATAGGAAACAGCTGATTCCTGTTATTAAAACCGCCTTTTTGCGCGTCCAGCCCAACAGATCAATAAAATTCGCCACGACCACTTCAACCAAGGCAACCGATGAAGTTAAGGCTGTGAAAACAAACAAAATAAAAAATGTTGTCGAAATGATTAAAGCGCCAGGCAATTTAGCAAAAAGCAGAGGCAAAATTTTAAAGACAAGGCCGCGTCCCTCTTCCGGAGCAAACCCAAATGTAAAGACAACGGGGAAGATCATGAGTCCCGCCAGCAGCGAAACCAAAATAATCATAAAGCCAATAATTCCGCTCGTTTTAGGAATATCTTCGCTGCGCCGCATATAGCTGCCGTAAGTCAACATAATCCCTTGACCCAAACTCAATGTAAAAAATGAAAGGCCAAGAGCTTCTAAAGCTGCGGAAGGCTTAAAACGGGCAAAATCGGGATAAAACAGAAAGCGAACCGCCTCGCTGGTTCCATCCAATGTGACTGTGTAAGCGCAAAGGGCAACCAGCAAAACAAGGAGCGCCGAAGTCATGAAGCGGCTCCAATATTCGATGCCTTGGCGTACGCCAGGATAGACTAATGCAATAGTGATCGCGGTGAAAACGAAATGCCAAAAAACAGTAATGTCGCCTGAAGATTGCAATAGATCGAAAATGGCTCCGATCTCTTGTGCGGATCGATTGACATAAAATTGATTGAGCGACATGAAAACATAGTTGAGACCCCAACCGGCCAAAACGCTGTAATAAGACATAATGAGAAATGACGAAGCGACGCCAAGCCATCCTGCTGTTTTCCAAACGGCGGAATTATGAGTCAAAGTAGCGAAAATTCCAACAGCGCCGCGCTGAGCCTTTCGTCCCAAAATAAGTTCAGCCATGAAAATAGGAATGCCGATTAAAAAAGTGCAGAAAATGTACATTAAGACAAATAGACCGCCGCCGTTTTCTCCGGTGACATAGGGAAATTTCCATAAAGTTCCTAAGCCGATAGCGGAACCTGCTGCCGCTAAAATAAACCCTAGGTGTGAACTCCAATGTTCTCTTTGACTTTGGTTTTGCATAAATATGATTCCCTAATCTCTTATATGTATATTGGTTATGCAATTTATCAGATAAGTTATTTGCTTGCAAGAATTCAAAAATGTTAAGTTAAATAAATTTCAGGATGGGTAGGATTGGAAAGATAAGGAAAGACAAAAATACAAGAATAAATTTTAATCATCCAATTATCCTTCCTATCCTACCCATCCTGAAATTTATTTTTTAACTTAACGCTCTTCAATTCTTTCGCGTTGAAAAGCCGTCTTGACAATCCTTTTTTTTTGGCTTAGTCTATGAGCAAAAGGGGATTCTATGTGGATGATTGGCGCAGGTTTGTTTGTGGAAGCGGGCGTGGTCGGCGTTGTTTGCGCCGTGTTTTTAATCCTTTTCGTTGTTGCAGGAGTCAAACAAATTTTAAGTGAAGATCGAGATTAACCATGAGACGCCCTTTAAATATGATAAAAGATGAGCAGCCCTGGTATGAAGAGGGATTGCGGTTCAAGTGTACAGAATGTGGACGCTGCTGTACAGGAAGTCCAGGTTATGTGTGGGTGACGGAGCAAGAGATCGTTGCAATCGCGCAATACCTTGAACTTTCAGTTGAAGATTTCACGGAAAAATTCATTCGCATTGTAGGGAATAAACTTGCATTGCTGGAACACCCTGGCAACTATGATTGCGTCTTCCTTAAAGATAAAAAATGTCAGATCTATCCCGTACGGCCGTCTCAATGCAGAACATTTCCTTGGTGGTCGAGAAATCTAAAGACAGAAGCGGATTGGAAGGCGGCCGCAGAATATTGCGAAGGCATTAATCCCAATGCCGCCTTGGTCCCATTAAAAACAATTCAAGAACAGTTAAATCTAGAAACCAATGGCAGCGCGTTACAAAACGAGTAAACAGTCTTATGTGGTGGGCTCCGGCAAGGGCGGCGTTGGCAAGTCCACTGTCGCCGTCAACTTGGCGATCGCATTAGCGAAACAAGGGTTGTCCGTAGCTCTGCTGGATGCTGACATCTATGGCCCTTCGATTCCGATCATGTTAGGGCTAAGACGCTTATCCACACGCACTGTCCAGGATGCAGAGGGCAGGCAGCGGTTTATTCCTTTCAATAAATTTGGAATTCAAGCGATTTCAATCGGTTTTTTCTTAGAAGAATCGCGCGCAGTAGCCTGGCGAGGCCCGATGCTGCATGGAATTTTAGAGAAAATGATTGCCGAAGTGGATTGGGGAAGCGACTTAGACTTGCTGCTCATCGACCTACCGCCAGGCTCAGGCGACGTGCCGATCTCTTTATCTAAACTATTGCATATAGATGGAGCCCTCGTTGTCTGCACGCCGCAGGAAGTGGCTATGCTGGACGCAATCAAAGCGATCAACGCTTTCGAGCAGCTTGACATCCCCTTATTGGGCGTGATTGAGAATATGGCCGGTTTCACCGTGCCGGGCACTCAAGACACCTACCATATTTTCGGACAAGGGAAAGCCGAAGAGCTTGCTAGACGCTTCAACACGCGGCTGTTGGGCAGCATCCCCCTCATTTCCGCGATTAGGCGCGGCGGAGATGAAGGCTACCCTGCGGCTTTTCACCACGGAGCCGACCAAGGGGGCCGCTATTTTGAAGAATTGGCTGAAACTGTTAAAAATATTTATGGAGTCAATGCATGTCGCTAGAAACAAAAAAAACGGTTATAGACGCCAATACGCAAAAAAATATTGATCAGTGGCTGAATGGACACTATGACGAGCAGACTAAAGCGCAAATTCGGGAACTTATGCAGAATCATCCGGAAGAACTGCTTGACGCCTTTTACACGACGCTTTCATTTGGAACAGCAGGTCTGCGGGGCATTATGGGCGTCGGCTGCAATCGCATGAACCAGTACACCGTCATGGCCGCCACGCAGGCTCTAGCAAGCTATCTCGCAAAGCAACCTGCTCCGCCTGAAGGACATTCCGTTTTCATCGGTTATGATTCACGCCATCATTCAAAGTCCTTTGCTGAACAAACTGCAAGAGTCCTCGCCGCCAACGGCATCGGCGTCTATCTCTGTAAAGAATTGCGACCGACTCCGCTTGTTTCCTTCGGATGCCGTTTTAAAAAATGCAGCGCAGCCGTTATGGTCACCGCATCGCATAATCCCGCTGAATACAATGGCTATAAGGTGTACTGGAATGATGGCGGACAGATTCTGCCTCCACACGATGTTGGAATTATGGCGGAATTCAATGCCATCACAGATATGGCGATGATTAAAGCCGTGAAATCTTTGTCGAATCCTTTGATCAAATTAGTGGAAGAGGAAGTTGATGCGGCTTATTTGGAAGCGATTGCCGCTTTGCAGCCTTATCCAAAAGAAAATCAGGCTGATGGAAACACCTTAAAGGTTGTTTATACCAATTTGCATGGCACAGGCATCACCCTTATGCCGCGCGCTCTCGCTCTTTGGGGATTCACCAACGTGGCGTTCGTCGAGCAACAGGCAAAGCCTGATGGCGATTTCCCCACAGTGCGTTCTCCTAATCCGGAAAATAGAGAAACGCTTAAATTAGGCATCGAAACGCTCGAAAAAGCGCAAGGCGATATTCTGATTGCGACAGATCCGGATGCCGATCGCGTCGCAGTCGCTTTCCGACATGATGGCGAAATACATTTGTTAAATGGCAATCAGATCGCTTGCATCTGTTTACAGCATATTTGTGAGGCGCTCTCTTCGCAAGGAAGATTGCCTGCAAAGGCCGCTTTTATTAAGAGCATTGTCACATCTGAGTTGTTTCGCGCAATTGTAGAGGCCTATCGCAAAACATGCGTTGATGTCTTGACTGGATTCAAATACATCGCTCAGAAAATTCGCGAGTGGGAGCAAGATCCGAACGGCTATAAATATGTGTTCGGAGGTGAAGAGTCGTATGGATACCTCTTAGGGACGCAAACGCGCGATAAGGATGCTGTTTTAATGGGCGCTCTCTTATGTGAGGTCGCCTTGCATGCCAAGCGACAAGGCAAAACGCTGGGCGATCTGCTGGAAGATCTTTATAAACGATATGGAACTTTTGTTGAGAAACTCCTGTCCATCGATTTTGAAGACAGCAAAATCGGAAAAGAACAGATGGGTCAGGCTATGTTGCAATTAAGGCGAGCTCCGCCCAAAACATTAAACGGCGTTGTTGTAGTTGCGATTGAAGATTATCAGACTTCTATAAAAACGAGTCCGCCATCTGGCCGCACGGAACAGATTACATTGCCCAAATCGGATGTTCTTGCTTTTTGGCTGGCTGATGGCGCCAAGCTAATGATTCGGCCTTCCGGCACTGAACCTAAGATAAAAATTTATTGTGGAGTTGTAAACAAGCACACGCAATCGATTCCCGAAGCTTTGGTTGAAGGTGAGCGATATGCTGATGCGCTGCTTGGAGAACTCAAGAAGATGCTCACGGTTCAAAATGGGGATGAGAAAAAAAATTAATGTCAGGATGGGCAGGATAGGAAAGATAGAAGGATAGGCTGAATCTAAAGAATTTTGACGATTTCACTATATACTATGGTTTACTCTGCTGACATAAGGTAACAAGGCCGTCCCGGCCTTGAATGTATCAGCAACCAAGATCGGCGCCTATGCTGTTTACAGGGAGCTTGCGTCAATTCAAGGCGTTTGGGCTAATGCCATATAAAAAATCTAATATCTTGTTTTCTATCTCTGGAAGGTTTTGTCCTTCTAATGGGTTCTTTCGTCCTTTTTTACTTCTGTAGAGTATTCTTTTTATTAATAGTTTAGCCTTTGTTCGCATTTGATTAGTAACAAATTCTTCGATGACTTTCACTGACTCTTTGCTGTATTCACTTAGATATTTATTTATATATTTCAATAAGGCATTTGGTGTTTTGTAATTCACATAACGACTAATAAATTCAAAAAATGTTTTCGGTATTTTTACATCAGAAGAATTAAATTTCTTCGGCGTTTGCCAGAATTCACTAACTTTAGATTGGCTATGTTCAAAACGATGTTTTTCTGTTTCCAGCGTTGCCCATTTTATTGGTATCTGGAGAAGATGTTTTGCAAATATTGTTTTTGCTGCGCTTTCCAAGTTAGAGAGTTTGTCTTTTAGGCGTTCATCTTGAAAGCCGAATTTTTTTATAAATTTTTTTATTTCTTTGATCTTACTATTTATTTCTTTTGTTTCGCCATTGGTGATATATTCATCATACCAGAACCAAGAGTTGCATTGTTCAATAGAATTTTTAATAGAATCGAGCAATTGTACGTATGAAGTTTCTGATTTATTATTCTTGTAGTAACTTTCGCATGATTTTTTGAAGTTACAATAGCTATCATCTAATCTAAATACATTAATTTGTGTTTTGTTAGGCTTTTCTTGATCCGATCCGACCCAAGCGGCATCTTGCTTTGCGCAACGCAGCCTGAAATGTAATGAATGATTTGCAGCAGGAACAATCATAATAATAGCCTCATACAATAAATATATAATATTAATATTTGATTATATCAGGTTAATAGATTATTTTTCAATTGAAATTTTATGAATTTTATGAAAAGAGCTAAGGCAAAATTTTCATCTTTCTCATCTTTCTTATCCTACCCATCCTGAAATTATTTTTTTTAACTTTACAATTTTTATGTCTTGGGTTCTGCTATCTCCTGCGAGCACAGTATGACGGCATCACTCTGCGCATCGTAACTTAATGTGATCTTTGAGTCGCTTTTAATTCCATTCATAACAATGTTGTAGGCAAGAGTGGCGACCACGCGTTTCTCAATCAGCTTATTTAATGGTCGTGCGCCAAGAATAGGGTGATACCCATTCTCAATTAGGAAACTTTTTAGATGATTATCAATCGTAAGTTCGATCTTTCTATCTTTCCAGATGCGATCGATTAGGCGATTTAGCATCAAGTCCACAAGAGAGCCCATTGCCTCTTTTTCTAGGGGCTGAAAAAGCACAGGCTCAACTCTGTTATAGAGCTCTGGAGAGAGCGCTTCAATAAGCGCAGGTTCGATCAGTGGTAAAATTTCTTCCGTCTTATGCCCCATGCGATACAATTCAGCGATTTCAGGACCATAAAGATTAGACGTCATAATGAAAATGGAATCTGAACAGTCGATGCGATTATTATTGTTATCGACTATAAAACCTTCGTCAAAAACAGGTAGAAACAGTTTGTGAATCAATGGATTGGCTTTTTCTATTTCATCAAGAAGGATGATTTTTTGTGAATTTTCTCGTAAGGGCTCCGTCAATTGACCGCCCTCTTCGTGATTGATATATCCTGGGGGAGATCCCATTAAACGAGAGATCGTGTGATATTCAACAAAATGACTCATGTCAAAGCGCAGCAATTTTGATGGATCTTTATAGATTTCTTTCGCTAAAGTTTTTGCAAGTTCGGTCTTACCAACGCCTGTGGGACCTAAAAATAAAAAAACACCAATCGGGCGTTCTTTTCCCTTGAGTCCTGCCTGATGAATCACAAGAGAGGTGGCGATCGCCTTGGTCGCTTCAGGCTGCTGGATGATTTTTGCATTAAGACGAGATTCCAATGTTAAAATGTCATCAAAAATTAAACTGATTTTTGTGTTAGTCTGTGGAATAAATTCACAAACTATAATAGTATTTTTATTAAGATTCCAAAGCTGATAAACCGTCGAAGAATTTGCTAAAACAACTATATAATCGCCAATAGACCAATCAGTTCTCTTGAAATTCTCTTTGTTATTCATTTTAAAAACAAAACCGAGGTTTGTTGTCAATTTTGTAAACAGTTCGGCGTCATTTGAATCACTTAAGAAAGACTTAATGGCATCGATATTATAAGGAAGTGATTTCATTTCCCCCCAAGCGATATCTTTTAAGACAGAATGTTCCAGTTTCATTTTCTGATAATAAGAATCGAAGACGATATAAATTTGGTCGCCTTTTTTCCATTTTTTCGGCGCCGATCGATACCACCAATCAATAGTAAATGTCATTCCATCTGTGAAAGAAACTAAGTATCCATTACTGGAAACTGATTCTATAGTATGTTGGTAGAAACAATGGTCTTCATTATTTAAGGAGGAAGAACATGAATGATATAAAAATTCGTAGTCACTGTTTGATTCATCGGCTTGCGCCATGTGCATGTGAAAGTTCAAAAAAAGCAGGAAAAATAGGATGAGATTGTTTAGCATATGCCTCCACGGAAAAGGAAAACCGAAGATAGGGAGTATGCATAATTAATTCAAGTGGAATGTGAGAGGCGCCTGACCTTACACAAGGATTGAAGAGAGTGAAGTTAAAAAATAAATCTCAGGATGGGTAGGATAGGAGGGATAGTTGGATTATTAAAATCTATTCTGTATTTTTGTCTTTTCTTATCTTTCCCATTCTGAAATTTAGGCATGGTTCAAATTAAGGTAACACTTTCTATATCGTCCTTACAGGACTCAAACATTCATTGAGATAACCCAGGCCTTCGCTCCGCTGCGACCTGGGCTAGGGTGTTAATTTTGATGCCATTTTGGCAAAGAAAAATCACATGGGATTCGATTATCGAAAGTGACCCCATATTATAATATTGGGTCACTTTCGATAATCGAATCGCATGGATTTTTCAAAGCCAAAATGGCATCAAAATTAACACCCTAGACCTGGGCTGTAACATTCCGGTCCTTCGGACCTATCTAAACCATTTCTAGAGATCCGAAGGATCGGAATGTTACAGCCCAGGTCGCAGCGAAGCGAAGGCCTGGGTCATGCAAATAAAGAGCTGAGTCCTGTAAGGACGACATAAAAAAGCGTTACCGCTTTTGCTTAATTTTGAACCATACCGAAATTTACTTTTTTTTAGCGAGAATTGCTGGTCGAGCTATGCTTGTGAACTTGCTTTATTTACAAGTTTAAGAGCCCTGATTGATTGATAGTCAGCATACTGTGCAATTTTGGATGAAACGTTATTGTCGAATCCAAGCGCTTTTCTAACGGTATTCATTGTCTTCTTTAAGACTGCTTTATGAGCAGCCATTAATATCTCTTTTTGATTAAGAAGCTGATCCTTTAATGCATTGAATTTTTTGAAGGCTTCTGATCTCGATGCAGCAGCAGGCGAACTCCATACAAATACATACATCAAGTTTTTGTCAATTTGACCACATAAAATAGCTTTAAAGAATACATTTTTTTTCCAGTTTTCTGGGGAGATCTGTTTCATCAAATGCCGAGTGTAATCATTGACCCTCTCATAATAGTTAATTACCACTTCTGTTCCGATTCGATTAAAATCAATTTCAAATTGGTTGAAAAACTTCATCAACTCATCGAAGTCTTTTTCAGGAAAATGGGCGCCGGCTTCTACTAAAGCTAATGCGCAGTCAAAATTCATTTGCATGATGGCGTCGGCTAAAGGAGAGCTGCATGCATCACTTTGTAACTCTAGATTTATTTGTTCCAGAATTAATGCAAAGACTTCTTTTTTTATTGGATATCGCATTAATCCTGTTGCGATGCTATCCTGTCGACCTTTATAAGCTTCATAAAGTAAATTTGGATTGGCGTGATTTGCTAATAAAAAATTTATCAATCGAACATCACCTCTGCGGACTGCTTCTGTCAACATAGGAATGCTTTCCAGATCAGGGCTGTATTTATCATATAAATCATCAACATGCAAAATCTGAAGATCGTAGTAGGCTTGCAGTTTGCCATAATCGATGTGTGGAAGATGGGTCCCCTTCCAAACACCGATTAAATCAGGAATTGTCAGATTGTGCATTGGTCCAAGGTGATCTGGAGGTATAGCGCCATCACTGACGATTTGTCCCAAATGGTCGAGCTGTTCTGCATTGAGATCTCCATTGAAATGATCCGGCTCGATACCTAGCATTTCATTTAATAATTCTCGATTTATGATGACAGGAGATTTCCCTGCAATGCAAATAACAAAGCCTAGAAGGGGAAGAGCCAATATCGAGATTAAGTTAGATAAATGAGTTCTGATCTTAAAGCCGCGAGAGGGACAGCAAATTGTGATAGTTTTATAAATCCAACAAACAAGATCCGCCGCTGCGCATAAGATCAGCGTGGGAAATACAATAAAAATTTTGAGCGCCAAGGATGCAATTTTTTCTATAATGTTGTATGGTGAATATCGTCCAAAAACATTGCACTTAATAAGGCGGCAGCTGGAAAACTTTCTAGCTGCATAGCATGCGAAAGAGCCTGTTGGAGGCGGTTCGATGGATGGTTGTAAAATAGCAGGTATTCTCATATATCCTCGTTTTGTTAAAAAATAGTATCAAAAAAGTTCATAGATGTCAATTCTATAAAGATTCTGTGAATTAATATTTATAAATAAAAACTTCAAGCTAAGAATAACGGGTGCAATTAAAAGCGCGGGATTAACGCAAGTTTTGTCTAAACGATGCCTTGGAATGGATGGACGAATTGGACTACCTGGACTACCTGGACTGACTGGACAAAATTGGACAGCAAAAGTCCGTTGCTCGTCCAATTTTGTCCAGTTAGTCCAGGTAGTCCAATTCGTCCATCCATTCCAAGGCACAAAACTCGCGTTAACCCGCCCTTTTAATTGCACCCAAGAATGACATTTTATTTTAGCTTTAATGCATTTTCGGGTACAACGCGAAAAAGACCAATAGGATTTTGGAGAATTCAAATGGATAAATTAGATATTCTTTTATGGGTTATGGTCGGCGGTTTTACCATACAATTTAGTTTATTGCTTGTGGTGTGGAATAGTTTGAATCATAAGATTGATAAGCTCGAAAATCGAATGGATAAATTCGATGAAAAATTAATGGATATAGACCGACGACTATGCCGTTTGGAAGGAGCTTTCGCATCCAAAGACTGCTGCATGATTAAAGACGAAAGACAATTTAAAAAAGCGGAATAGCGAAAATTGCGGCTGGTTCAAAAAATTTTTTCGGTCGCTAGAATCCCTCACCTCTCTGTGTGCTCAGAGCACACAGAGAGGTGACCGAACTATGCTTTTGAAGTTGCCTTATTTACAAGTTTAAGAGCCCTGATTGATTGATGGTCGGCATACTGTGCAATTTTGTATGAGATGTTATTGTTAAATCCAAGCGCCGTCTTAACGATATCGATATCTGCATTCATCGCACCCTCTAATTCCTTTAGATTTACCAGCTCACCCTCTAATTTATTTATTTCTGCGTGAAGCCTCAGCTTTGCAACCTCTTTAAGAGCCCAGATTGATTGATAGTCGGCATACTGTGCAATTTTGTATGAAACGTTATCGTCAAATCCAAGCGCCATCTTAACGATATTCATTGTATTCTTTAAGACGCTCTTGTGAGCGGTCATTAATATCTCTTTCTGATTGGCAAGTTGATCCTTAAATTTATTGAATTGTTCGAGAAGAGATTGTTTGATATCAAGGGTGGGATTTACGTACGACTCTAACGGCGCTTTTCTTAAAAATAATAGTCTCAAGTTTGCCTTCAACTGTTTATGTAAGATAGCTTTAAAAAAAACGTTGCCTGTCCAATCACCGGAATATTCATCCATTAAATGTCTGGTATAGACATTAACAGAATATGGATTATCAAAATCACTTTCGTCACGACTCCAATCAATTTTAAAATGATTGATAAATTCAATTAGTTGATCAAATTCTTTTTCAGGAAAATGGGCACCTGCTTTGACTAAAGCTAAAGCTCCATCAAAATCCATATACATGACAGCGGTGGCTAAGGGAGTGCTGCATTCACTGTATTGCAATTCTAAATCGATCTGCGTCAAAAGTGATGCAGATGTTTCTTTCTCTATTTTTAATCGCCTTAATACCGTTACAATGCTCTCATTTTCATTTGTGCGCGCGTTAATTGCACATTTGATAGTATTGCTGAATTTGGTATTCATACTCTTGGTGTTGTAGTTTGACATGCCGTCATCATGTATGATTTGCCATACCTCGCCGACCTGATCTGGATTAAGACCTCCAGTGATAGGGCTGACCTCAATCGAAGTTAATCTCTGAGCAGCTAAGTCAGGATTTATTATAAGTGGCGATTTTCCTGCAACGCAAATGACAAAACCTAAAAGAGGAAGGGCCAATATAGAAATCAACGTCATGAGATGAGATGTTTTTGTAGAGGAGCAGCAGGACGCAATAGTTTTAAAAATCCAAAAAGCAAGGTCCACCGCCGCGCATAACGTCAATAACGGGAACACAATAAACATCTTAAGCGCCCAAGAGGCGATTTTTTCCATCGTATTAAATGGGGAATGCTGGCCAAAGACATTGCGATTAATGATGCGGTATTTAGAAAGTTTTTTGGCTGCATAGCATGCAACAGAACCGA
>JABDEO010000072.1 GCA_013287015.1 Chlamydiota bacterium | reverse complement strand
AACTCCAGGACAAATTAAGAACATCGCAAATGACAATATTATCGCTCTTGGCGATAGGCTGCTTGTGGATTCTGGAAAGAGCCAGAATAGCCGCCTCAGGGTAGTTGATGATTGGCGTCGCCCATAAACCTCCTAGGCCTGCTCCGCCAAGCGTCCCAAAGTTGCTGACTGTGATTGTCGCCTCTTTCATCTCGCTCGATTGCAGCTTATTAGTCAATGCGCGCCGCTTTAAGTCTTCATAAGCCTTGATAAGTTGAGGCAACGTAAGCTCCTGCGCATTTTTTAATACAGGGACGATCAACCCATTCTGGGTGGAGATCGCCACGCCTATATTATGTTGTTGATGGATGACAACCGTATGATTAGATGCGTCAAACGAACTGTTGACCGTCGGATAAACGCTAAGGCTCATCGATAGCGCCTTGATGATGAACGGCATGTAAGTGACCGCTATGCCCTCCTTCGCAGCTTCCTCCTTAAAATGATGCCTAAGCTGCACTAAATGCGTGGCGTCCAGCTGCTCAAAATAGGAAAAATGAGGAATGTTCGCTTTCGACTCAGCCATTCGCTTGGCCATTAGATTGCGCACGCCAATAAGGGGTTCCTCGCGATCTCCGGGCAGCTTCCACAAATGGGCCGCAGCAGTTTCTTTCGACAAACCCGCATGGCGGTGAATCACATCTTCATTTGTCACATGTCCCTCTTTGCCAGTGGCTAAGACAGCATCGATGTCGACGCCAAGGTCGTGCGCCAATTTTCGCGTTGGTGGCGCCGCCGCCGCATGCGTTCCCGATGAACGGGAAATCGGAACGGCTTTCGGAGAAACGGCAGGCGCCTCCTTAATAACGGATTTCACTGGCGCTGGAGTCTCCACAGAAGTTTCAGGAACATCCGCATCGATCTCAATGTCATAAAGGGGTTTGTCTTTAATTGCGATTTTGCCGACTTGAAAATATTGCTTAACGAGGCGGCCTGGATGCGGAGAAGGCAGCTCTACAGTGGCTTTATCCGTCATTACGATCACTACAGGTTCGTCCTGGGATAAAGAATCGCCGACTTGCTTCAGCCATTGAATCACCTCGCCTTCAACAACCCCTTCTCCAATGTCCGGCATGGCGACAGTGACGATCTTTCCCATATGCTATACCTGCAGCGTATCTAAAATGGCCTGTTTAACTTTATGCGCGTCGGTCATATATTCTTTTTCCCATGCGTTGGGAAATGGAGTATCCCATCCGCAGCAACGCGCAACGGGGGCTTCAAGGTGGAAAAAACAGTTCTCCATAATCTGCGCAGCGATCTCCGCGCCGAATCCTTGCGTTTTTGGAGCTTCATGCGCAATGACGCAGCGTCCCGTTTTTTGCACGGAAATGGCGATTGCGTGAATGTCCAATGGATTCAATGTGCGCAAATTAAGAACCTCTACATCGATGTTCTCAGTTTCAGCAAGCGCTTGAGCCGCTTCCATATTCTGATGATGCTGCGCTCCCCATCCGATAAGCGTAATGTCTTTTCCTATGCGCTCCACGGACGCCTGACCCAATGGAATGGCGTATTCCTCCAGGGGAACCTCCTGCTTAAGAGAGCGATAGATGCGTTTTGGTTCCAGAAAGAGCACCGGATCCGGAGAGCGAATCGCCGAAATCAGCAGTCCTTTGGCGTCATAAGGGCTGGAGACCACCACGACAACTAATCCGGGCGTATGCAAAAATTGCGCTTCCGGAGACTGCGAGTGGTAATGTCCGCCATGGATGCCTCCTCCATAGGGAGTGCGGATCACCATCGAAGCTTTATATTGATTTCCCGAACGATAGCGCATTTTGGCGACTTCATTGACGATCTGATCATAAGCCGGAAAAATGTAATCGGCGAATTGAATTTCGCAAATAGGCTTCAAGCCTTTTTGCGCCATGCCGACGGCAAAGCCGACAATGCCTTGCTCGCATAAAGGAGTGTCAAAACAGCGTTCTTCTCCGAATGCCTTCTGCAATCCGGCGGTGACGCGGAAGACTCCTCCAAATGCGCCTACGTCTTCCCCGAATGCGACAAGATGAGGGTCGCGCGCAAACTCGCTATGCAGAGTATGGTTTAGAGCTTGAATAATGTTCATAAAGGGTTCAGCTCACATTGGTTCGGCTCACATTTGACGCGATTTAAGTAAAGGACCTAAAGGACATAAAGGACCTAAGGCCTTTAACGCAGACCAATTCCTTTAGGTCCTTTATGTCCTTTAGGTCCTTTCCGTAAATCGCGTCAAATGTGAGCCGAACCTTTGCAGTTCATTATATTGTTCTTTTAACGCAGGAGGCATCTCAAAGTAAACATGTTCAAATAGATAATTCAACGGAGGCGGCGGAGTTTCCTTAGCGATGGCGATCGCGGAGCTGATTTCATCGGCAACGGTTTTTAACCATTGCTCTTCCTTTGAGGCGTCCCAAAGGCCTTGCCGCTCTAAATATCGCTTCAAACGTAGAACTGGACACTTCTTTTTCCATTTCTCGACTTCCTGATCGCTGCGATACAGCGAGGGATCGTCAGAGGTGGAGTGAGCTCCCATGCGATAGGTCATCGCCTCAATCAAAATAGGCCCTTTGCCTTCCAAACATGTCCGACGCGCTTGCTCCACTGTATCGTAAACAGCGAAAAAATCGTTGCCGTCGATGCGAAAGGCGGAGCTCCCATAGCCGATTCCTTTGACGGCGATGCCGTCCGATGCAAACTGTCGTTCACATGGAGTGGAAATGGCGTAGCCGTTGTTGCGGCAAAAGAAAATGACCGGAGCCTTGCGCACGGCTGCGAAATTAACGCCGGCGTGAAAATCGCCCTCGGAAGTGGCTCCCTCGCCAAAATAGCAGATCGTCACCGCTTTCTCTTTCAGCATCTTCATTGCATAAGCGCAGCCTGCGGCATGCGGAATTTTTGTAGCGATGGGTGACGACACGGTGACGACATTAAGACTGCGCGCGCCGAAATGGTTGGGCATTTGGCGTCCAAAGATAAGATCGTCTTTGTCGCCAAACATCTGATGGATATACTGCAGGGGAGTAAAACCGCGCCAAAACATGATGCCCGCTTCGCGATATTGAGGATACATCCAATCCTCCATCCGCAAGGCGGCTGCGCTGGCCACCGCGCACGCCTCTTCGCCTAAAGAACTCATCGCAAAAGAGATCGTTCCCTGTCTCTGCAAGGTGATCATCCGTTCATCCATATGGCGCGTCAGGAGCATCGTTTGATAACCGCGCACCAGATCTTCATTGGAAATGGTTGGGCGATAGCCGGGGGCCAGCTCGCCTTGCTCATTGAGGTAGCCGATTGTCGGAATGGAACTGGCCATGGATTTCGCCTTGTTGACCCGACTGTAATCAAATAAACATTTAATGACAAATTGACGCGAAAAAGGAAGAAAGACAAAGGACAAAAGGCAAAAGGGCTGATCCTTACACACAAGTCATAGTAGCAATTCAACACAAAGACACAAAGGCGCTGAGGCACGAAGGAAGACAGCGTGGTTGCTGAACTTCTTTGTGTCTCCGTCTCTTTGTGTCTTTGTGTTGAATTGCCCTTGGATAGTTTATAGAGTCCTTTCTTGTACTTGTGTGTAAGAATCAGGACCAAAGGGACAATGGACTAACTGGACGAACTGGACAAAATTGGACGGGCAACGGATTTTTGCCGTCCAATTTTGTCCAGTTCGTCCAGTCAGTCCAGGTAGTCCATTGTCCCTTTCCCCCGGGAGGTGCAAGAGGGTGGTCGTTTATTTACCACTCCAACTTTAACAATTCTTTTACGTGAATCACAAGTTTAAGGGTTCACTCGTCGCTTGGTGGCGGTGGCGGCACGTCTTTTTCCGCCTTTTTTTCTGCCTCTTTTTCCGCCTTTTGTTCCGCCCTACGTATTAATTCTGCAAGTTTCTGATTTACTTTATCCTGTAATTTGATTGGAAGTTCTTTCATCTGAGTTTTGATATCTTTATCGATCTCCTCCTGTGGGCGTCGATCGATGAGACGATATCTCTCCAATTTTAATCGGTTATTCATTTGCGGTACAGTCAGAAACTTTTCACCCCTAATTTTATCACCTAGAGGCGCGTTAGTGACATCTTGCATTCTCCACAGCCGATACAACTCAACATCCCTGTAGAGACCATGGCGAAATTTTTTATCCTCGCGTAATTTTTTCTCGCAAGCCTTTATTGCGTCATCACTCAACTTCTCGCTCGCTCCAGGTCCCACTTTAATCTTGTCAATGATATTATCCTTTGTCCATCCTATATATGACCTTCTAATTTCTTTATGTTTCGAGTGCTTGCTTTTACTAAACAATATAGTATTTATTTCTTTAACATCCCTTTCTAACGCGTCCCTTCTCTCGCTTCTTATTGCGTCACACTTTTTAATAAGATAATCTTTAATTATTTGCCGATCGTGAGCGATTTGTTCTTCTGGAGTTTTCTCACTATGAGATGGTTCTGTTTCTGTGCTTTTCCAGGCATTCAAGTTACCATGTCTCTCATGCATGTCCGTAAGTGTCTTGTCATTTTCGAAAAGAGCGGCATCTTCTTTGTTCTTGAGAAGATCCTTAAATGCAGAATTCTTGTCATCGCCAAACATAGGATCATTGCCAAGACCTTCCAGCCATGTACGAAAGTTGGCCGAATAAGGAGCTCTTCTTTCAACTCCAGGAATATCGGACGCATCAGGTGGCTTAAGAGTAGACTTAGGCAGCAAACCGTAATTGCCGAGAACATACTGCTTCTTTAAAGTTAATTTTCCTACATCCTCACTTATTTTTGAGCGAGCTTGCCTCTCAGCTTCCGCCGGTGAGCAGTTTTCGTCGGCAGCCAGGATTTCCCCTTTCAACTTCTCAACTCGACCATTTAGCTCATTCTCTTTTTGCCATATTCTAAACAGTTGCAGATCCTCCGTGATCCCCTTAACATCTTTACGAATATCTTTATGCAACGGCTGGGAAGCTTTGAGGTCCTCCTTGACTCCCTTGATATCTCTACGCGTCTGGGAAACTGCAAAGTCCTCCTTGTAATACCCGCTTTCGATTGATTCAATCCACGCCAGATAAGAGCCTTCGCCTTTTCCCGCTGCACATGCCGCTTTCATCGCTTCATATGTTTCCTTGTCGTCTTTAGCTCGAGCCAATGCTTCATTGGCAGCGATCATTTTCTGACCCGCGACATATGCGACAAGTGCGCTTCCAATTGCCAATATAGCGCTGGCGGCTTTGACGGCGCCATATACAGCTCCTGCCGCTGCAAGGAACGCCAACGGGACAACGCCACCAAACACCAAGGCTGCAACCACGGCTACAACTACGGCAACGACGGCCGCTATAACAAGAACCCAAAAGCTACGATTTGACAAGCCGGACTTCTCCTGCATTTCTTTCATTTTTGCAGTTATTTTCGCTTTAATACTGTCACTGTGGCCAGTATGGTCAGGCTTGGCGCCGGACTCCCGAACTGCCGCCTCTGCGACACTTAGGACCTTCTTCACCGGAGCATTGATAGACGTACCTGTGTGTGTTGTGTGGAGCCGATTTAGCGCCGCATCTGTCGAGTCACCGTGTACAATTTTATCTTCTTCCACATGTTTGTTGTCCATTTCCATTTCGCCTATCTCTTCTTTCCAAAAGCTCCCTTTTTTCACTTGCTCAATTTCATTTTCGAAAATTTCTAGAAACACAAGGCCAGCTGTATTGACTCGATTTTCTAGCGTTAATAGAGGAAAGTCAGACGCTTGTGACAACGAATGTTGTGTTTCTTCTGGTGTATTTAGACTTGATTGATCTTCTGGAATAAATCCTTCTGGAATAGATGTACTCATAACCACCTCAATATATGTTTAACAAACGTTACAATACTATTATAATACTTAAATTAAATATTTAACAATATATACTTTAATTCACTTTTAGTTACTTACATCACACATTCCGCAGGTCGAGTATTTTTTCCTCTATTTAACGCGATTTTCTTATCCAAAACTCGCGTTAGATAAGACCAAGAGTTCGGCGTCTTAATCATTTTTGCATCATTTTTTCTCTCATTTTGTAGCCCACACTAAGGTGAAGCGAGCCCTAGCGAGCGGAACCGCAGGTGTGGGAACAAATGAACGCACAACCTAACCAGGGACTGGTTCTTCATTTTTTTTATCTTTTTTCCCTCTTTTTTAAATCGAAGGCTTGAATATTTTTCTGTGAAAAAAGCAAAAAAGATAAAAAAGAGGAACCAGTCCCTGGTTAGGCCTTGTATGCATTGGTTCCCACACCTGCGGTTCCGCTCGCTGGGGCTCGCTACACCTTAGTGTGGGCTACATAATGAGAGAAAAAATGATGCAAAAATGAATAAGACATCTAGCTTTTGGTTCTGTAGTCAGACATGACCTCATCAAAAATTGTAGGGACGATAGGGACTCAAGCGACCCCAGGGACATTGGAGACAGGGACAAACAATCTGATTGTCCCTGTCCCCAATGTCTCTAAGGTCGCTTGAGTCCCTATCGTCCCTACAATTTTTGATGAGGTCAGCTCTGATCTGGCCGGACCCCAAAAAGAGCGTCAAACTTCAGGCTCTTCAGGTGGAGGCGGTGGAGGGGGTTCTTCTTCAGGCGGCGGTTCTTCTTGAAGCGCTGCAGCCTTGGCTGCCTTGTCCGCTTCCGCTTCCGCTTCCGCTTTATCTATTAATGCTTTAAGTTTAGCATTGGATGCAGGATCGAATTTCGCCTGTAATGCGATTGGAAATTCAGCTGTCTTCTCCTTGATATCCGCTTCGATTTCTTCCACACTGCGAAGATCGCCTGTTACATCGCGATAATGTATTAATTTTTTTTGAAGTGTGTCTTTCGCCGAGGTTGTATTTTTCAAAGTCACCGGACCGAAATTTGGAGGCAGCTGAAGGGCGTCTTGCGTTCTCCAAAGGCGATATAACTCAACATCTTTGCAGACTTGATGAACAAACTTTTCATCCTTAAGCAATTCGTTTTTACAAGCCTCTTTTTCTTTGTCATCCAAAGTGGCGCCCACTGCAGGGTCCAGCCTTACCTGATCAAGAATTTTACTTTTCGCCCATTTCATGTAATCTGAATTGCTAGTTGTTTTTTTCTTTCTCAATGCTGTCTTATTCCCTAGCGCCTCATTTACTAAAGGTTTCACTCCAGATATATCAGTTTCAACAACTTTCTCATATAATTCGTCATTCATTTCCTCAACATCTCTGTCTAATGCTTCTTTTTTATCTTTTGCTATTTCCTTGCATTGTTCACTAAGATATTCTTGAATCTCAGCCAGATCTCCAGGGATTTCTGCTTTCAACTGCTCGAGAGTTTTTTTACTGTGAGCTTCGTTGAATTTTTTCCCTTTCCAAACATTCAACTTACGGTCGCATTCTCTCTTTTTCAAAACATTCTGCAAAAGATTCAAATTAGGATCTGAAGCCTTTTCTGTAAGGGTGTGTTTCTCCCACATGCGATAGAATTTTAGGTCTTTTTCCAAAAGATCAGCGTTTTCTTTGTCTTTGAGAATATCCGTAAATGCAGGATCATCGCTAAGAGTTTTTAGCCATGTGCGGTAATTGGAATCAGGCTTCAACGCTTTTTCAATTCTAGCGTTATCACGTGTATCCTGCGTTGGCAACAAACCGTAGTATTTGAAGAGGAATTCTTGCTTCTCGAGAGTTAATTTTGCTTGCTGATCCTTTTCTTCGATACGGGCTTCCTCTTCCGCTTTCTCTGGCGAATATTTCTCCTTATCTATGAGTTTCTTTTTCAGCTTTTCAAATAGTTTACTTTCCTTTTCCCACTTTTTAAATAGTTGCAGATCATATGTGATCTCATTAAAGTCTCTACGTACATGGAACTCTTTGACTTTCGTATATCCCTCTCGGATTGATTTAACCCACGTCAAATAAGAGCCTTTGAATTCTCCATTCTCGCAAGCGAGTTGCATTCTTTCATATGTGTTCTTATCTTCTTTAAATCGAGCATATGCGCCGTGAATAACGCCCAGCTTTCTGACTGCCACATACGTCAGAAGTATGCCCGTCGTGAGCAGCCCGACATTGCCCATGATGGCGAATGCTCCTACCGCTCCAAAAATCGCTAATGAGAAGACGTTGCCGAGCAGCAAGATTGCAACGACCATGATTATAGCCGCCACAAAAAGAACTGCAAACCAACGTGGCGCTAACCCGGACTTTTTTTCCATTGCTTCGTATTTAGCATATATCTTATCTCTAATTGTGTTCACATGGTCTTGTGATTTTCCATCTGTTAAAGGCTTTGCAACTTCATTAGCGGCGTCGTCTACGAGTTTACTCACTTCACCTGTCAGAGGTACAACTTTATGGTCACGGGGGATAGGCTGATCCCCTGCTTCCAGCCCAAGCGCCGCTTCCCCTTTTAGATCTTCTAGATCTTTAGGTCCTTGATCAATTTCATATTTTTTCTGCGGCGCACCTGTCTCCAATATTCCATCTGTCTCCTCCCGTACATAATCTGATGCATTAGCAGGAGGGTTGCCGCGATATTTGTCTTCTTCTTCTCTTTCTTGTACTTCTTCTGCTTCTGTAAGCCCATGAATCTCGAGTCCTGTACCCTGACCTCCCCTTGAAGAATTATTGAAAGAAGCGGGGCTCGAATCGCTTGTAGCAAGATTGCCCCCTATTATACGGGCGAGGCCAAGCTCATTAGCGCTGCTCTCTGATCGTGTTAACTCCCTCGTCAATAAAGGCTGTTCTCCCGATGATGGCTCGACGCCGCCTCCTTGCGATACAGATGATCTACGGCTCATATCACTAAGCTCTACATCAGACAACGGATTAGACATTGACATAAGCAAACCTCAACATATGCATGTGTTTAACAACTCTCATAGTACTATTATATTAGCTAATACACATATTTAGCAATTAATTAATTTATTTATTTTATACTAATAGTTACTTTATTAGAAAAAAATCTAATGATTTTGGTTGCATTTATTATTTTCATCAAGCATACTGTGAATAAAATTATCAACAAAAAGACCCGTAATGGGGAGGGGTGCAATTAAAAGTGAGGGGCTAAGGAAGGCAGCCAGGGCGTCCCGCCCTGCTTTGTAGGCAAAAAACATTGAAGATAATACACGCGACCAGGGCGGGACGCCCTGGCTGCCTTCCTTAGCCCCTCACTTTTAATTGCACCCAATGGGGAGGAAACGATGGCTAAATTAATATTTACACATAATAATGGCGAAGAAGTGGAATTGCCGGACGATTCGCCGATAGCGGAAGCATGTGAGCAATCCGGCGTGCCCTTTGCATGCACGGAAGGGGTGTGCGGCACCTGCGTGATTGAGATCAAGGAAGGCAAAGAAAACCTCTCGCCGCCCACGCAAGAAGAGCAAGACTTTTTGGGAGAAGGCGCCTGCGACGAACGGCTTGCCTGCCAATGCCGCATCAAAAAGGGACAAGTAAGAATTACTTTTTAAATGATTTAAACGACTTTCTCAACTTAAGGAAATAAACATATGTCTGAAAAAACATCTGAAAAACAGCTGCAAAAAATTCATCGTCATATGACCATTGACGAGATCATCAGCATGTTCCCCTATAAAGCGCAGCGTTTGAAGCAGGAGATCACCAATGCAGGTTTGCATTGCGTCGGCTGCCACGCGGCGACATGGGAGACGCTGGAAGCGGGCATGATGAGCCATGGAATGGCCAATGAAGCGATCGATAAACTTGTAGAGCGGCTCAACGCCCTGCTGGCTGAGGAAAATGACCCATCCACCATCACCATGACCCCTCGTGCGGCGTCCAAGTTCTTGGAAGTGTTGGAAGAAGAAGGCAAACAAGGCTGGAGCATGCGTTTTGCAGAAATGATGGCAGGCTGCAATGGCTTTGAGTATGTGCTGGACTACTCGGAAAAAGCGATGGCTGACGACAAGATTTTTGAATCAAGCGGCATTCAGATCCATGTGAATGAGAAGATGGTTCCTCGTTTGTTAGGTTCCGTGATCGACTTTGTCGATGGATTGCGCGGTTCTGGCTTTAAGGTCACCAATCCCAATGTACGCTCTGCATGCGGTTGCGGGACCTCCCATAACTATTAAGATTAAAGATAAGATTAAAGAGAATTGAAGAGGGTTGAGTGAAAAATTCAACTCTCTTCAATCTTCAAGCAGTCTAGGCAGGCTTCTTTTATGGCTTCTGCAAAGGTGGGGTGCGCTGTTGGAGAGACCGCCAATTCTCGCACTGTGGCGCGTTTCTCAATGGCCGTCACGCCCGTATTGATCAGTTCGGAAGCTTGAGGTCCGACGATATGCATTCCAACTAGGACGCCATGCGGCCCGGCGCCGATCACCTTGACCATTCCCTCCGCGTCTCCGGCGCAGCGTGCGCGGGGATTGGCGCGGAACATCGATGCGCCGACGACTATTTGTTGCAGACCCATTCCACGCGCTTCGCTTTCAGTCAGACCGACCGTCGCCGCCTCGGGATGGGTGTAAACAACATTTGGAATAGCCATATAGTTGAGATGCGGACGCCGGCCTGCGATGATCTCCGCTGCGGCATACCCCTCTTCCGAAGCGCGGTGGGCCAACATCGGTCCCTCTACAATGTCTCCGATCGCATAAATATGCGGCGTCGAAGTGCGGAAGTCGCTGTCAATGCGGACGAATCCTTTTTCAAGCGCGATTCCGACCTCCTGCAGCCCTAGCCCTTGAGTATAAGGCCGGCGGCCGATGGCGACAAGCGCGACATCTGCGGATAAGGAAAGGGATTTTCCTCCTTGTTCGATCGTTAAGACAATCCCGTTTTTTTCAGGATCAGCCTTCACGACTTTTGCACCCAGATAAAAGGTCAACTCTTGTTTTTTCAGAGCTTGAAGAAGGGCTTTGCTGATCGCTTCATCCATTGTTGGGCAGATCCGATCCAACATTTCGATAATCGTGACTTTTGATCCAAGCCTATTGTAAACCGAAGCCAGTTCAACTCCGATCGCGCCGCCGCCCACGACGACCATCTGTTTGGGAATGGCGGGCAGGCTGAGGGCCCCAGTCGAGGAAACCACTAATTTTTCATCAAAAGACAGGAAAGGAAGAGGAATGGGCTCGGAGCCGGTGGCCAGAATGAAGTTTGCCGCTTCTACGACATTCCCATTGGACAATTCGATTGTATGAGCGGAGGTAAAGCGAGCGGAGCCTGTAAGATGCGCCACGCCATGTTTTTTAAATAATCCCGCTATGCCTTGAGTGAGGCCAAGCACGACCTCGTCTTTGCGCAACATGAGCTTAGAGAAGTCGATCGATGCGTCCTTGACGGCGATGCCGTGTTCTGAACTATGATGGAGCAGCCAAGCGTAGTGTTCGGTCGATTGGAGCAGAGCTTTGGACGGAATGCAGCCGACATTTAAGCACGTTCCGCCCAGGCGCGCATGTTTTTCAACGCACGCGGTTTTCAGTCCAAGCTGGGCCGCGCGCAGCGCTGCGACATAGCCGCCCGGGCCGGCTCCGATTACAACCAGGTCATATTTTTCCATGCTCATAGTTTTGTCCTTGACGCTATTGACGCTGCAATTGGGGTCAGGCCTGACACTATGACACTTTTGAAAGCGCCGTCGGCGCTTTCAAAAGTGTCATAGTGTCAGGCCTGACCTGGGCTGA
>JABDEO010000071.1 GCA_013287015.1 Chlamydiota bacterium | reverse complement strand
AACTACTACAATACAATACTAAAATACAAACTAAAATACAATTATTGATCTAATTTATTATTTATAGTATAATGACTTTATGTGGTAATATATTAAAATAATTTAACTAGATCAATTTATGAACAATAACATCTCTAATAATATAAGAATCGGCAACTTTACATCGGCTCAGTGCGAAAAATTAATTTTTCCCGTTCTTAACCCTAAAGAAAAATGGCCAAAATTGTCATATGCAGGCAGTTGCGTTGCTGTTTTTTTTAGACGTCTTTATTATTCTATTACAAAATGTAGAGTGATTAACGACAATAGAATATTCATTGATTTGAAAAACAGCGTTTCAGCTATTCAAGGTGGAAATGAACCCAATTCAAGCAAAATGGAAAAACTACAAAAGTGCAAAATTGTATGTCAAAAATTAGCCGCCAGTAATCTTCCTGGAGCTCGTGCGTATGACGCGGGACTAGAACAGGCTATGAAAGAAAAAGAACAAAAAGAACATGAAGCTCAACCCCCAACGCCTCCCCTTCGACCTTCCTCATCCTCGCTCACCTCCGAAGAAGTTCAACAGAAAGAAGCCCTTGAAAATGTAAAAGAACCTCTTATTGCTAGAAACCAAAATCTTGCACCGCTTAAGGCTGGAACCATGAGAGCTCTGACAGAGCATCCAGGTAGAACAAGAATCGTGTATTGCATAGAAGAAGTGCAAGCCGGGCTGCAAAAGCTAGATGAAGCGCCCATTGATCCCAATCAACAAGAAAGGGATAAATTACGCGCTAAAATTATAGAAATGGAAAAGGATATAAATAACTGGATAAAGAACGGTGAAAATCCAATGTCAGATAAGGTTTTGGACGCACGAGACGATATAGGCAAGCTAGAAATGGGTTTGGCTGATTTGCCGCCGCCTCCACAGACAGATTCTTCCATTGTCGAAGCGCAAAAGAAAAAACTCATAGATGAACTTGAACAGTTACAGTTAGCGTTAAAGGTATTTCCAACAGAAGAGGAACTCAAGGAAATCCTTAGCGCGGTAGAGGAAAATGAACAATCTGAGTCTCTTCCACAAAAATATGCCATTTCCACGGCGCCAGGCGTTTACATACTTAAAGGAGAAGACGCCGCTTTTACGTTGGAAACAAGCGAAATCCTCGCGCTAGCGGTATTCGATGGCCATGGTAATAATTTAGCCTCTCAATACGCCGCCCAACAAGTTAAAGCTCGGTTAGAACAGTCTATAAGGGACGCCGGCGGCGATATCGTCAGAGGTATGAACACTCTAATTGAGGCGATTCATAAAGAGATAGACGCTAAAATAGAGCAAGGTAGGCAGAGAAGCAAAGAGCTGCAAAAGCAAGGTATAGATCCCAAAACCGCTGATGAAGAGTGGAAAAAATGGCTTCTCACAGGCGCTGTTTTTTCAATCAGCATCAAAGATCTTAGAACTAATCTCCTATATACTTTTACTTTAGGCGATTGTGAATCCACTCTTTACCGAGAAATAAATGGAAGGTTAACATCCATCCCCCTATCACCACTAGGGAATTGGACTAATTTTAATGAAATGGTTCGAATTGTAACCGCATCTCCTATGATTGCATACAATTTAGTTGAAGGTCGTGTGGATATGGATCAAGATGAGAAAGATTTTTATTTTGCAGCTGCAGACGCTGGTTCTAATTCAAAAACGTCTGAAGAATCGGCAAAAACCATTGGCGGGAAAGAAAAGAGATTGGCTATTTTAAGAAAAATGCATTCTAAATTTTTTAAAAATCTCAAGACGCCAGTAATTTCCGCCGTCCAGGAGGGGGGGCCTTATGCAGGACGGCCTTATCAAATTCAAAATGGCAAAGCCCTTGCAGACCACGACTGCAATAGAATATACACGACCGCAGAAGACTACGTTCAGTGTGTGATTCAAGAAATGGATATAACAATCATAAAAACACAAGCCAAAGATAAATTAACAGTGGGCTCCGATGGAGTAAGGGGGTGGGGACACGATGAACAACAAATGGTCGACGCCGTTGCTTCAGCTGAAGAAACACCTGACGCTGTTGGCGCCGCAGTTCTTAAGCAAGCTAAACAAACTGACGACTGCACGGTCGTAGCTGCGGTATTTTAGAAGTTCCTCGCAAATCTTCATTCCAAATCGCTTTTCCTGTGTTGACTACAAGAATTTTAGCGTCTAGCGGGATCTTTTGACGCATCTGAAGCAACAAGGCGAGTCCCGCAATGCTTGACGCTTCACACCTGATTTCCAACGCATCCGCAATAGCGATAGCTTCATCCAAAGCCGTTTCTTCGATCTCATAGACATTGGACTCTGCGCCGCAAAGTTTTCTGTCTTTATAGGCTTCAACCTCCCGTTCAATGCATGTTGTGAAGGGACGAAACGCCGCATACAGCTTCTCTGCAGCCTTAGAAGCCGGATTGGAAGTCGTAACTCCCATGAGATGGCACCCCGAACACCCCATCATTTTTAACTTGGAGAGCGTCGCTCGATAAAGATGCCCCGACCCAAATGGGATAAAACAATAATCGGGCGCATGACTCAAAATCTCATATACCAGCGCATCATAGCATTCACGCATTGGCGATAGATCCGTCAAAGCTGTTACATCATAACCGTCACGGTTATGCGTCAGCCGTAAGATCTCTTCAGAAGAAAACTCTTTTTCATCTAAATCCACTGAAAAAATTTCGCATCCCGCCATCTGCAAAAGACCGATGGCGTCCGGGGAGATATGCATTCCTACAAGGGTTTTTAATGGAGGCAATTCATTGCGCAAAAGCTGCATCTGGACCGCCAGGGCCGCTGATCCGGCCGAGAGCATGGAAAGCCGCGGCCGAGTTCGCCGGACCGCTGAGAGCTCAAGATAGTGAGCGACGATTGCGCTTCCCAACCAATCTTTATGAGTGCCGGTGGGATTTCCGCTCTCATCTTTTATCAAAACTGAAGGAAAATCGGGGATTGCAATGGAATAAACTGACTTAATGGAGGTTTGAGAAAACGCCATAAAACAACCCAATCGAAAAGGGTTCGCCGCTGATGGACGTTGATTTTGCAGAAAGCAAATTTAATTGACAAGCAAAGAAATTTACGTAAATACAGTGTATTGACAAAAAAAACTATTTGTCATATCATTGTAATTACAGAAGGGGAGATTCTTATGCTCGTTCCTGAATTCAATCATGAAGAGGGGGAAAATATGATCATTAAGCAATTAACACAAAGCGGCAACAGCAAAGCAATTGTCATAGACAAGGCGTTGCTGCAAGCTGCAGGTTTAGATGAAAATGCTCTGTTTCAGGTGGTTATTATTCCAAATGGTGGAATGCTAATTCAGTCAGTTCAGGCTACAAATGAAAATTTAGTCAAATCAGCATTTAGAAAAGTCATGAAGAAAAACCATAAGTTACTTAAAAGGTTGGCGGATAAATGATCTTCCTGACGGTAGAGCAAGTCATTGATTTTCATACTGAAATCATTAATGAACTGGGAGGCGCGCACGGAATTAGAGAGATGGGTCTCTTAATTTCAGCTATTGAAATGCCAAAAGCCTCCATGTTTGGAGAATTTTTACACGTCAGCATTTATGATAAAGCGGCAGCTTATTTATACCACATTATTTGCAATCACCCATTTGTAGATGGAAACAAGCGAAGTGGTTTAGTAGCGGCTTTGACTTTTTTGGAAGTAAATGCCGTAATATTAGAATATGATGAAAATAAATTGGAAGATTTGGTCGTGAAAGTTGCAGAAGGAAAAGCTGACAAAGCGCTCATAGCTGATTTTTTTCATAAAAATCACCCAGCTTCTAAAGAAAAAAGCCCTGTATTAAATGCATTATAACGTGGTAAGAGCCGTCAAATCGTACAAAAATTGCAAAAGGTTTTGACGGTTTTGCTAAAGAAAGGTATAATCTGCACGCCACAGGATAGTGGAAAATTAATGATTTTTAACTTTATTAGATGAGGAATAATGGCTAACGAAACAGCAGCTGATAAAAAACCAGCCGCAAAACAGCAAAAAGAAAAACGCCCAACAGCCCAAAAGCGGGATATCCAAAACGAAAGAAACCGGCTTCGCAACAGAGCGTTTAAATCCAACGTAAAAACCGCAATTCGACATTTTGAAGAAACGCTTGCTAAAGGCGATGCAGCCCAGACAAAATCATCCTTAAATGAAGTTTATAGTCTGATGGATAAAGGCGTTAAACGAGGAACCTTTAAATTGAACAAAGCAAGTCGCACAAAAGCGCGTTTAGCGGCCCGACTTCCTCGCTAGTGAGGAGTTCTCCAAATTGAAAACGATTATTCTAGCTGCAGGAATTGGTAGGCGATTCAAAGGATTGGATCTTCCAAAGCCTTTGACACGCCTAGCCAACGGAAAATCTATTTTACAGATGCAGGTAGAGACTCTTGGACGTTACACTTCCCTTGATGACGTTCTTGTCGTGGTCGGATATCACAAAGAAAAAATCATAGAACAATTCCCGAGTCTACTCTTCGTATATAATCCCGATTTTGCACAAGAAAACACCTCCAAAAGCCTATTGAGAGCTTTGTGCAAGGTGCAAGACGATCTCCTATGGATCAACGGAGACGTCGTTTTTCATCCGGAAGCGCTGGAGGCCATTCTCGATTGTAAAAAAAACAGCATGATGGTAAACGTTGGCCCTGTAGGGGAAGAAGAGGTCAAGTACCGCGCAAATGATCAGGGTAGAATCCTCGAGGTGTCCAAGCAAGTCCTTGACCCTCAAGGAGAGGCCCTGGGCATTAATTACTTTAAAAAAGCGGATTTAGACCACTTGAAACGCAACTTGGAAAAATGCGAAAACAATGACTATTTTGAAAAAGCAATGGAGTTTTGCATCGCCGAAAATGTAGAAATTTGGAGCGTCCCTGTCGACGCCGCTAAATGCACCGAAATAGACTTCCCAGAAGATCTGGATAGAGCGAATCAAATCATTTTCTAAACTCGCGTTAAGGCCATGATCACCTTTACTAAGAAAAAATTCGGTCGCCTCTCTGTGCGCTCTGTGATCTCTGTGGTTGATAAAAACGTTTCGAGTTTTTTATCAACCACAGAGATCACAGAGCGCACAGAGAGGCGAGAGGGAATTCTCTTAACTGACCGAAAAGGTGATCATAGCCCGCGTTAAATAGCGGAGAAAAAATGTTTGGCACAGGCGAACTAATAGTCATTTTATGCGTTTTCTTATTATTGTTTGGCGGTAAAAAATTGCCGGAACTGGCAAAAAATCTTGGGAAGGGCATGCGAGAATTTAAAAAGGCATGCAATGGAGTCGAAGATGAGATCGAAGTCATTGAAAAAGAAGAGATCGCATCTCCGAAACAGAACTGCAAAAATGACAACGACAATGTAAAACCATAGCGATCAGATGGCTGAAGAAATCTCCTCATTCTGGGGACATATTAGCGCACTGCGGCGGACCCTCATTCAAATATTTGCAATTATTGCAGCAGGAGCCTTGATTTCTCTGCTCTTTTATCAAGAAGTCTTCGCCTTGGTTGCCTACCCCCTCCAAAATTCAATCTTTAGAAACTCTACATTAGAATCTCATGAGATCAAATACGAACGCATCTATAACTCTAGTTCGCAAACCCAATTTTATACCCTTCCACCTAGCGCCAACGCAGCAATGAAGCTTTCCGAGGGAGTAAGCGAAATCGAGCCTCATTTGTATGCGATTCCATCGAAAGGATCGCTGGAGATTGAACACTCTCTTCCGCACTCTTTGGTTGTTTTAGGTCCCCTGGATGGGATGTTTGCCAGCTTTAAAATCAGCTTCTGGATAGGACTTGTCGGCGCCTCTCCCTTTTGGATGCTCTGCTTATTAAAGTTTATATCCCCAGCCCTACATCCTAGAGAAAAACGTTTAATTTTGCCCTTTTTGACTCTATCGCTTGTTTTTCTGTCGCTTGGATTCTTTTTTGCCTATTGCATCACGATTCCTTTAGCAAACGCATACCTCATGGCCTTTAATAAGGGGATCGGGGTCAATCTTTGGACGCTTTCCAATTACGTGGATTACACCGTCACTCTCTTACTAGCTAACGCCTTAGCCTTCGAAAGTTTTGTCATTTTGGCGTTTCTGGTGCATTTTGGCGTTCTTAATGCAGACCTGATGAAACAAAAAAGACGGCACATGATCGTCGCCGCCTTCATCATCGGAGCGTTGCTTACCCCGCCCGACATATTGACTCAATTTCTACTAGCCGTCCCGCTTATTTGCTTATATGAATGCGCCATCCTATATGCGCGGCTGCGCGCTGGCCGTGTTCACCTTTTCGGTCACTAGAATCTCCTCTCTGTGTGCTCTGTGATCTCTGTGGTTGATAAAAAAGCTTGAAACGTTTTTATCAACCACAGAGATCACAGAGCACACAGAGAGGTGACCGAGTTCTTTCTTAGTAAAGGTGAACAAAGCCTGCGCGCTCGACTCCACAAAGGCGATCAAAGCTTTAAGAGAGAAACTATTTGACTCGAACATGGACCAAATCATTCTTGTCATGTTCATCTAAATGAAATCGCCATTCATCGGCGAGCCAACTAAAATCTTCCAGCAACAGACTAAAAGCCTCATTATTGAGGCCGTCGATTTTTCCAATATAATTAAGATAAATGAGGTAATTTTGTTCATCTACAGTAAAAAATGACTTGACGTGATCTCGCGTAAAGGGGGCTTTGCGCGATAAAGAATCGCGCACGCTTTTAGGAATAAAGTTGCCGCCAAAATAAACTTGCGTGCAAAAAGCCAGCATGGAATTATCATCAAAAACACGCACCGTGATGTCGTTTCCATCCACAGCGATTTGAGCGACATCGCTTTGTAAAAGACTTTTAAAGATTCTTAATAGCTCTTTTTCTAATAACATAAAAAGCCTTCGCCTTTACTAAATTAGACAATTTGCGTATTCTCATACTTATATTATAATATTTTTCCATTTTAAAAATAAAGAAAAATTATATTTAGACAGTTCTTAAAAACCGAGAGTCCAATCGATCGATTTTTTCCCTTGTTTTTCGAGAAGTTCATTTACGCGTGAAAAATGACGGCAACCGAAAAATCCCTGATGCGCCGACAGCGGTGAAGGATGAGGCGCCATTAAAACAAAATTTTCCGGTAAAGAGTCCTGGGAACACATGTGACGGCATTTTTCTTGAGCGGATTTTCCCCATAATACAAAAACAACAGGATCATCGCGCTTGCAAAGTTTTGCAATCACCGCGTCGGTGAATTTTTCCCAACCCCTTCCATGATGCGACATCGGAATCCCCTGACGGACTGTCAGAGTGGCGTTTAATAACAATACGCCTTGTTCAGCCCATTTCAACAAGCAGCCATGCTTGGGAATCGGAACGCCCATATCCGTCGCCAACTCTTTATAAATATTTTGGAGCGATGGGGGCGTCGCGATATCCTGAGGAACGCTAAAACACAAGCCATGCGCCTGGCCGGGACCATGGTAGGGGTCTTGCCCCATGATAACGACCTTTACTTGATCAAATGGAGTTTTGTGAAATGCATTAAATACGAGCTCGCGAGGGGGATAGATAGGCGTTGTGGAAGCCCGTTCACGTTCGACAAAAGCCGCCAGAGCGGGAATATAAGGAGCCTGTAATTCTTCAGCTAAAGCATTGTTCCAGCCTGATTCCAATTCAAAAAGACGATGTCGATCTTTTTCCATATTCACCCTCCTTGATTTATACTTTGTCAGCATCAGCGTCGAGTATACCTCAACCCTGGATTTTCTGTTGACTGGAAAGGAAGATTACGAATACGATAATGACCTTTGGCAGTCGCCGAGAAGTTATCTAAAGTATCTGGAATGTTAGAAAGCCCTTGATGGAGAACGTTTAATGAAAAATCTGGCTGAAAATAATTTAATTCGTTTTATTAACGTCACAAGAAAAAAAGATGGAATGTTCGCCAATTTTAAAGCCAAAGGCGTGAAGGGAGGAACCTCCTTCAGCGCCTCTATTGCTGTTGATATTGCCGCAGCTGAGGTCGATCCGGCGGATTCCTTGGAAAAAATCATTGAAGAATGCGCCCGTATGGCCGTTCGCGAATTCAAAACATCAGAGCTCCAATTTGAGGGAGTCGTCGCCATCTAAAATTCTTATCTGGGTGTAGCGCAGCTTGGCTAGCGCACTTGCATGGGGTGCAAGGGGTCGCAGGTTCGAATCCTGTCACCCAGATTCTTTTCTTCTCAAGGACTTATGAAGGCTTGACCGCTTTTCTTAAGTCCTTTTTTTTCTTCGGGTGGTGGATAGGTGGTGGATGATGCATAATCATTTGCCCTAAGAAAATTCACCCTGAAAAAGGTCACTAAATAAGGAATGTTATGTCTAACGTTTTCAAGCTGTTGTGCCTTTTTCTATTTCCCTTATTTGCATTGAAAGCAGAAATCCATTTAAATCAATTCCCTGAAAAGGAGCCCTCTCAAAAAATGTTCGCTGTCATATATCAAGGATATCTTAAACCAGGCAGAGAAAACGAGTATCAAGAAGCCTGGAGTAAAGTAGCTCAATATTTCATTGAATATCGTGGCGCTATCGGTTCTTGCTTACATAAAACGTCTGAGGGTTTATGGGTGGCATATTCTCGTTGGCCTGACAAAAAAACTCGTGATAACTCTTGGCCTGGAGAAAACGCACCTTCCGAAGAGCTACCTCCAGAAATTCGCAATGCAGTTCTCACAATCAAGGATTGTTTAGATTCTGATCGGAAAATCCCAGATCTATGCATGGAAGTTGTCAGCGATCTTCTTCTCTCAACCAATAGCGCTGAATCAAATTTCACCCTATCTCCAGAACAAGAAAGAATCATGAATTTGGTTTACGAAGAAGTTGAAATAGCCATTCAAGAAGGGAATCCACCCTTTGCTGCTATCATTACAGACTCCGAAAATAATATCTTGGCGAAGCAACTAGCGATTGCTCATGCTGAAATCGAAGCAATCCAATTAGCTTGCAAGACTCTTGGAAAGAAAAAACTTGATGGCTGCATTCTTTATGCTAATGCTGAATCTTGTGGAATGTGTTCAACAGCGATTATTAAATCTGGAATCTCGGAAGTTTTTTATGGCGCTCCTCACGAAAAAGGTAGCAATCCAGATGTACACCTTCTTGAAATAAATAAAAAAGCAACCCCGCAGCTAAAAGTGTATGGGGGATTCATGAAAGACAAATTTATCGAACAGATTGATCGAGGGAGAAGCCAAACACTTATTGGTGAAGAAATGTTACAAACAAATCAAAAAAATCGTTCTCAAGAACCAAAACCTCCCTTTCCTTACCTTGTAGAAGAAATCAATTATGGAAATTCTGAAATATCGCTTTCAGGAACTCTGACATTGCCTAGAACAATCGGACCATTTCCTGCTGTTATCCTCATTCACGGTTCTTCAGCTTTAGATCGCGATGAAACAATTCTTGGCCATAAACCTTTTCTCGTGTTGTCAGATCACTTCACAAGACATGGCATAGCGGTGCTACGCTTTGATAAGCGTGGAGTCGGAAAATCTACTGGGAATTATGATAACGCAACAATAGAGGACTTTTGTGATGATGTTGCTAAAGGTATCGAATATTTGAAATCGAGACCGGAAATTATTAGAAACCAAATCGGTCTTGTTGGTCATAGTGAAGGTGGAATCGTTGCTCCTATGCTTGCAGTAAAATCAAACGATGTAGCCTTTATTGTACTAATGGCTGGAACTGGTGTAAACGGAGAAGAAATTTTTTGCGAACAGGGGAGATTACTTCATCGTGGAAACGGAGTAGATGAAGAAATGATTGCCATTGATACTCAAATTCGAAAAATTTTCACGGGAATTGTGAAAAAAGAAACCAATCGAGATATGGCTAAAGAGCAAATACATGTAGCTCTTGCAAAATTCTTATCTGGATTGACTGAGGAACAAAAAATATGGGTCAAGATTCATTCTGTCTTAACTGAAGAACTGATAAAAAGGTTTAATTCTCCTTGGGGTCACTTTTATTTTCCTTATGAACCTTCTACCGCTTTGAGACATATTACAATTCCTACGTTAGCGCTAAATGGTGACCTTGATCTAGTGGTATCGCCGAAACAAAATCTTCCTTTCATTGAAGAAGCGCTTAAAAAAGCTGGCAATAAAGACTATGCAATTATTGAGTTGCCCAAACTCAATCATGCATTCCAAACATGCGAGATAGGATCTTGGGATGAGTATGAACAAACTGAAGAAACAATAGCGCCTTCAGTACTGAGTGTTATGACAGATTGGATATTGGAAAGAACGACAAAAATAAATGAGAGAAGATAAAAATCCTTAAAGCGCTTTATAATTCGTGCGCTGATCTCTCTATAGCAATAATTTCTTTATCGAAATTAGAGAGGATAAAATCTACTTCATCGTAGCACTTATTGATCCCTTGAATTTCTGTATCTTTTGCAGTTCTTACTCTTAGCGCTTTTTCCTGCTTATATTTCTCTTGGGATATACCCATACCTTAACAGGCTATCCTCAATATCTTTTTTGATTTTATTTGGCAATGTCCGCTGAATCTCTTTTGGCATTGCAAAACAATGGTTAGTTAAAGGAGGCGCTTCTTCTGCTTTACCGTAATGAAAAGGAAAATTCGTAAAAGCAATTAATGCTAAATTCTCATTAGCAGAAAGTAATCTCCGTCTCTTATTTACAGCTTCTTCAATTTGTAAAAGTGAATTAGTTTTGCCATTATCATCTGAATAAAATGGCAAATTTAAATCGATAAAAATGACCAATGGAAGGTTTTGGGAATCCTTTTGAAGAGCCTCTCTCAATAGATGAGAAACCCCAGTGTGCTCTGCCTTTGCATCGAAAATTCCCTTTTGATTGAGAACACCATCCCGATGCTTGCTTTTTGCTTCAACAGCAAACGAAATTCCTGTAAACCGATGAGTAGCGATAAGTTCACAGGTTTGCACACGAAAAAGGGCATTTTTTGGATTGATCCAATCGACATCGCACCCAGCTCTTACTAGGCTTGCAGCCATTGCAATCTCATATCTAGCACCTTGAAAGCCATTCTTATTTTTCAGCTTTTCTATTAACTTTAATGGTTCTGGCAAAGAAAATTTATGTTTTAAGCAAAAAAGATCATAACACAGATTCAACCAAAATAAAATTGGACCCGATGGATAGATTAAGGGCGGTTTTTCGGTTTCTCTGCTTTCCAGAAGAATCTGATGCTTGTGCCTTTGATAATAGTCAGCAAACTGAAACATTATATTTTGTTCATATTTAGAAGTTTCTTCTTCCTGCTCTATCCACCATGAATCACCTATAAGATTAATCGCATAGTCTTCAATAAATTCGTAGAACGTGGAATTAGGTGGACCACTCCAAATCCATTCAAAAAGAGATGTTGGAATTGAGCCACAGAATACGTCCTCAATACAATCCAGTTGTTGCACCTGTCATCTTCCAAGACAAAATGATTTTGGTCGTTTGGTGTCCGGGTGGGCAAACAAGACCCTATCAAGCTCCAGAGACATTAGGGAGGAACGCAATTTACGCATATTTCCTCAGACGAAATTCTTCGACAGTGAAAGCTCAGACAAGCGACATTCAAAAACTCCACGAAATGGCCAATCAAGTACCTTTTGATGACCGTATTTGCCACCAAGCTAAACTCACTGATCTGAATTTAG
>JABDEO010000070.1:10198-11849 GCA_013287015.1 Chlamydiota bacterium | reverse complement strand
GGGAAGTTCTATGCCCAAATTTACATCCGTATGTTCATTTATCACGCTAGCTCTAGGATTTAGGAGAGAACCGCTTGCGAAAAGCTTTTGCCAAGTCTGGGCGATTTTTTTCACAAATAGTTCCTTTCACAGTAAGCGGCAACAAGAATTGAACAGCTTCTATGATATACGAAGGGTATGTCTCTAGAGGAAGGGTTATTCGCGAGCACAGAAGGTTCACCAAATGCTCTTGGCCAGCCAGGATGCCTTTTTTTGATAAATTTAGATACAGTTTGACTGCTTCTCCTGTAAAATAGGGATCCTTGCAAAACACAAACCTCTTATTAGTATACAACCCAGCTAGACACAATTGCGCATGCTGGCCACCTTGATCGGCATGTGTTTTTAGGGCTCTCAAACCTGCGTGTGAGTTACTTTTATCTAGAACCTCCTCTATCGTCAAATCTTTTCCTCTCTGAGGGTTATTTAAATAATTTATAATCTGTTCGCCACCTCCTCCCCCTTTATCAACCAAAGCTTCCAGTGCATAACCAAGCCCTTCTAATTGACGGTGCACATCATCCCTCTTTTCTATATTAGAAAAACCTATGCCATAAAACCCTGCAACAAGAATTAAGGCCTGTGGGTGATTGCTATTACATAATTGTTTTAAAAAATCTTCTTCTTGATCTTTTGACATATTATTCCCGTCATATACACTACTAAATAAATGGATGCATTGAGATAATAAAAGAGCTGGCTTAAACTCTCGGAGTTTGTTTATGCTGTCCAATGTCTTCAAAAAGCTTTCTTTGGAAGACATATACGACTCTGATAAATTATAATCCTCTTTTAAAGCCTTAGAAAAAAGGATATGGTTTTCAGTACGGACAAACCCCACATAGTTAACAAGTATCTCCTCATCTAATTTTAAATTTTTAACTAACTTTGTGAATAAATCATCTTTTGATGGAGCATCCAGGTTTTGTCCAATAATGGTGTAGTAATCATTAAATTTTTTAAACATATCTGTTAGGGATGTTGTTTTCGAAAAATAGTCCTTTAACAAGGGAGTCATTACCCCTTTTATTATAGATTCATCGCCTGGGAACAAATCGTCCGCCAAAACGCAGCACTCCGCTAAAAGTTCAAGATTGAGATCAGGACACTCAAATTCATAGGTGGAGGATGAAATAACCCGACTTAACAAGAGTTCAACTGCATCTACAGAATATTTGGATAAATCAATTGTTCCATCTTTTGCTTGTAAAGGTCCTGAACGGAAAAGGGCCCTGAAAAACGGTATATCCACTATTAAAGCTCTCGCTATCTTTAAAGTTTTACCACCGCTACAGATGAGAGTGCGGTCCGCTAGTTCCTCGTTCATAGCGCACCAATCATCAAAACTTATTAGCGTCTTGCCACTATCTGTCTTAATGCCCCTATCACGTATCATCAGAGATTGTTTTTATTGGTAATTTGTCGTAGTTGTCGTGATGGTTTTATTTGCTATATTGCTTGTTCCTTTTAATTCTTTTTCTTCTTTTTCTATTTCTTTACCTGTTGCTTTACCAAAAACTTGTTGAATTTTAGGGGTTATGTTGCTGCCTGATGTCTGTGAGGAGGAGCTACTCGATGACTGTGAGGAGCCCTCTTCCCATGGAGTTAAAGG
>JABDEO010000070.1:0-10098 GCA_013287015.1 Chlamydiota bacterium | reverse complement strand
ACTTGTTGAATTTTAGGGGTTATGTTGCTGCCTGATGTCTGTGAGGAGGAGCTACTCGATGACTGTGAGGAGCCCTCTTCCCATGGAGTTAAAGGTCCAGTCCCTGTACTACCTGTTCCATCTATCATAAAAAACTCCTTTGTTTTATTTATTTAATAATATTTTATTTAAAAGATACAACATAACACGTATTAATATGATTCAGTTAAATCCACAATCAATCCAGCTTTAATCTATCAAAAAATAATAAAAATAGCAACTAATTAAATAAATATATTGTTTAAAGTTGATCATTGACCTTAATCGATGCGTATTTTGGTATGGGAACCGATAGATAGGCGCAAAATAATTTCAGGATAGGCAGGATATTGATGCTTCTCCCAATAAGCGATACGACTAAGAGCCTGATTCTGAATCATTTTTGCTCATTTTTTTCTTATTCCGTAGCCCACACTAAGGTATAGCGAGCCCCAGCGAGCGGAACCGCAGGTGTGGGAATAAATGAATACATAATGCAACTGGGGATCAGTTCTTCTTTTTACTGATCTCCAGTTGGGTCGCAATGCCCTTGTCGCGCTAGCTCTAGGATTTAGGAGAGAACTTCTTGCGAAAGGCGACTGCAAGACTTTTCGCACTCCTTTCAAAAATAGTTCCTTCCGCAACAAGCGGCAACAAGAAGTGAATAGCTTCCTTGGCATACGGAGGACATGTTTCTAGAGATTTTATGTTATTGTACAGCCACTCCGTTAGCCCCTCTTGGGCGAACAATACGCCTCTTTTTGATGTATTTAAACGCAGTTTGACTCCCTCTGCTCTAAAATAAGGATCGTTGCGGCCCACAAACCTGCTATGAAGATACAACGCGCCTAGATGCTGTTGCGCCATCAGGTCGCCCTGATCGGCATATGTTTTTAAGGCTCTCAAGCCTGGGTGTGAGTTAATCTCGTCTAAAATCTGCTCCTTTCCGGCGAGAGTTGAGCCTCTAGCTAAATAAGGCATAACCTCTTCTTCACGCCCTCCACTCTGATAAGCCAAAACTTCCCGTTCATAACCTAGCTCCTTTGCTCGATGGAGCGCCTTATTCATTCCCTTGCTGTCCGAACTATTGCCCTTAAAATATGCAACAAGCAATAAGGCCTTTGGTTCATTACTATTATATAATTCTTTTAAAACATCTTCTTGATTTTTTGACATATTGCTTCCGTCATATTTACTAAATAAATGGATGTAATTAGATAACAAAAGAGCTGACTTAGTTTTGTTGTTCATGCCATTCAAGGCCTTCAAAAGGCTTTCTTTGGAAGACATATACGACTTTAATAACTCAGGATTTAACAAGCGAAAAAATGTGGGAATATTTTCAATCATGAAAAAGTCCGAACAGTTAACAAACATCTCTTTATCTAAGTTTAAATTTTTAACTAACTTTGTGAATAGATTATCTTTTGATGGATCAGCCTGATTTTGTCCGATAATGGTGTAGTAATCAGTAAATTTTTTAAAGATATCTGTTAAGGATGTTGTTTTCAAAAAATAGTCCCTTAATAAGGGAGTCATTACCCCTTTTATTATAGATTCATCGCCTGGGAACAAATCGTCCGCCAAAAGGCAGCACTCCGCTAAAAGTTCAAGATTGAGATCAGGACACTCAAATTCATAGGTGGAGGATGAAATAACCCGACTTAGCAACAGTTTAACTGCATCTACAGACAAATTGGATAAATCAATTGGTCCCTTTTTTTCACATTCTGAATCGAAAAGGTCCTTGAAAAATGGTATATCCTCTATTAAAGCGCTCGCTATCTTTAAAGTTTTACCATTGCTACAACTGAGAGTGCAATCCGCTCGCTTCGACTTCATAGCGCACCAATCATCAAAACTTATTAGCGTCTTGCCGCTATCTGTCTTAATTCCACTATCACGTATCATCGGAGATTGTTTTTTTTGGTAAGTTGTCGTGATGGTTTTATTTGCTATATTGCTTATTCCTTTTAATTCTTTTTCTTCTTTTTCTGTGTTGTTGCCTGTTGCTTGACCAAAGACTTGTTGAATTTTAGGGGTTATGTTGCTGCCTGATGTCTGTGAGGAGGAGCTACTCGATGACTGTGAGGAGCCCTCTTCCCATGGAGTTAAAGGTCCAGTCCCTGTACTACCTGTTCCATCTATCATAAAAAACTCCTTTGTTTTATTTATTTAATAATATTTTATTTAAAAGATACAACATAACACATATTAATATGAATCCGTTGAATCCGCAATCAATCCACATTTAATCTATCAAAAAACAATAAAAACTGCAACTAATTAAATAAATATATTGTGTAAAGTTGATCATTGACCTTAAGGTACGTCCTTAAAAAGTCATGGCAGGCGAAGTCTGAAAAGGTAACCAGGCCGTCTCGGCCTGAGTCAGGGCGGGACGCCCTGACTACTTTTTCCTTGTGCTGCCATGACTTTTTAAGGACGTACACCTTAAGCGATGCGCATTTTGGTATGGGAACCGATAGATAGGCGCAAAATCATTTCAAGATAGGCAGGATATTAATAATGATTAAATAATGATTAATCAAACTATTAATCGCATCACTTGTTGGAAGAAGACGCATCATCTTTATCTTTCCTATCCTGCCCATCCTGAAAATTATTTTGCGTCTACGTCTATCGGTTCCCACACCTGCGGTTTTAATTGCACCTCACATTTTATTGACTGTTGAATTTTTGAATGCATTTCATTATTCTGAAACCGGATTCAAAAAGGACAAAACAGATGCAAATTATTGACGACTTACAGACGCTTTATAAGCAACGCGAGAAAGAGGCGCTGCGCGATTATTTCAAGTTTTTAAGCTTTCAAAGCGTAAGCTCGGAACAGGCTTATCGGCCGCAAACGCTCGCCTGCATGGAGTGGCTTGCCGATTATCTGCGTCAAATGGGACTCGACGTGCAAATTTGGCCCACAAGCGGACACCCTGTCATTTTCGCCTCCTATTTGCAGGCGGGACCCGACAAACCAACACTCCTGATTTACAACCATTATGACGTTCAACCTGTAGATCCTATCCAACTGTGGAATTCTCCGCCCTTTGAACCGACAATCAAAAAGGGACAAGTTTATGCTAGGGGGGCTCAGGACAACAAAGGACAATGCTTTTATACAATTCAAGCCCTCAAGATAATGCTGGAGCGCGATAAAAGCCTTCCAATCAACATTAAACTATGCATTGAAGGCGAAGAAGAGTGCGGCAGCGCAGGCCTATCAGGCATTTTACCCGCTAAACAAAAAGAACTTTCCGCCGACTATTTAGCCATCGTAGATGTGGGGACTCCGGGCCCTAGCATCCCAGCAGTGACCTTGGGCGTAAGGGGCCTCGTCGCCATGGATGTCGAGGTGCAAGGATCAAACACCGATCTACATTCAGGATCGCATGGAGGCGTTGTATATAACCCGATTCACGCCTTAGCTGAAATCCTAGCGGCCTTGCGCGATCCATCGGGAAAAATCGCAGTCCCAGGCTTCTATGACGATGTCGCCCCCATCAGCGAAAGGGAACGTTCGCAATTCGCTCTTCACTTCGATAGCGAAGAATATCAAAAAACATTCGAAACTAAAGCGACCGGAGGAGAAAAAAATCTTTCGCCGCTGGAAAGGCTGTGGCTGCGTCCCACTATCGAAATCAATGGCCTCATTGGAGGCTACACCGGCGCGGGCTTCAAAACAGTGATTCCAGCCGTCGCCAGCGCCAAAATCTCATGCCGATTGGTCCCCAATCAGGATCCAAAAAAAATTGGAAAACTTGTCTCCGAATTTCTTAAAAAACGCGCGCCAGACGGCGTCTCGGTCCGCGTGCAGATCCATCCTGGAGGAGGCCCGGCTCTTCGCGCAAATCCCTCTTCCAAAATTGTAAAGGCGTTTGCTCAAGCTTACAGCGAAGTGTTCCAAGCTCCCTGTCAATACACTTTATGCGGGGCGTCGATTCCTATTGTCGCCGAATTGGCCGCCGCCAGCCGCAGCGAAATCGTACTGGTTGGTCTTGGCCTAGTCGACGACCAGATTCATGCTCCGAATGAGCGCTTTGGACTAGACCGTCTTGAAAAAGGATTTCTAATCATTTCACGAACAATAGAGATATTAGGACAATTTTCCAATTAAAATTTCCAATCATCAAGGAGAGGATAAACATGCGTGCACTGTTGAATAAAACACTTGTCATCTGCGCCTGCGCTGGCTTATTGACCAGTCCAGTCAATTTTTACGCCGCTGAAGAATCTCTGGCGCAGCAAACTTCCAAAGACTTCACCGCGGTCGCAAAAAAAGCGATCCCCGCCGTTGTCTCCATTAAAATTAAGGGCCAGCAAAAAGCCGCTTCCAATGATGCGCAAGATTCATTCAATGATGAATTTCTGCGCCGTTTTTTCGCCATCCCCCGCCAGCAAGAATCCGAAGAACAACTTATTGCAGGACAAGCCTCGGGATTTATCGTGTCGCCTGACGGCTATATTTTAACCAATAGCCATGTGGTTCGGGACGCCTCGAACATCACCGTAATTCTCAATGACGGACGCGAATTCACCGCCAAAGTGATCGGCCAAGATCCAAACAGCGATATCGCCGTCATCAAAATCGACGCCAGCAAATTGCCCTACCTGCAGCTTGGAAACTCCGATGATCTCGAAATCGGCCAATGGGTCACCGCAATAGGCAACCCCTTTGGCCTGCAAGCGTCGCTCACCGTCGGCGTAGTCAGCGCAAAAGGCCGCAACAACCTGGATCTGACGAATTGGGAAGACTTCATTCAGACCGACGCCGCCATCAATCGGGGCAACTCGGGAGGACCTCTCCTTAACCTGGATAGCAAGGTGATTGGCATGAACTCTGCGATTGTAACCAACGGCGGTTCCGGGGGCTATATGGGAATTGGTTTTGCAATCCCTAGCAACATGCTTGCGCATATTAAGGATCAATTGATCAAAACCGGAACCGTAACCAGAGGCTTCATCGGAGTGACCCTTCAATCCATCGACCATGATTTAGCGCAGGCTTTTGGCATTTCGGAAGTGAGCGGAGCCGTCGTCGCCGATGTCGCTAAGGGATCTCCGGCCGATAAAGCCGGCGTTAAGCAGGGCGACATCATCCAGTTTTATAATAAATCGCCTGTGCATAATATTGCGAGCTTGCGCAATGCAATTGCAATGATGAATCCCGACGCCCGCATCACTCTCTCGATCTTGCGCAATGGAAAGACCATGGAGCTCCCTGTGCAAATTGGCCAGTATCCAACCAGCGCCCCTCAAACCGTCCTTGTGAGCGGCAATAAACTTGGCTTCACTGTCCAAGACCTAAATCCTGATTTGGCGCGTACTTTGGGGATTTCTGATGAAAAAGGCGTTGTCATCAGCAAGGTCGAGTCGAATGGCGCAGCGGCTTGGGCGGGGCTTAAACCCGGCGCAATCATAGCGGCTGTCAATCAACAGCCTATTGAGAATGTTGAACAATTCAACACAGCTCTACAGGGCGCTCCTTCAAACAAACCCACTTTATTGCTTGTTAAACAAGGGGAGATCACTCGTTATATCTCGATAAAGGCGGAATAAAAGGAGGCGCTTGTAGCGTAGACTTCAGTCTGCGCTTGTTTGCGCAGGTTTTAACCTGCGCTTGTTTTTGCGGGTTTCAACCCGCAAACGCTTCGGCCTTTTTCGCAAGTGTGACTTGCGGGTTGAAACCCGCAAAAACAAGCGCAGGTTAAAACCTGCGCAAACAAGCGCAGACTGAAGTCTACGCTACAAGTTTTAGACAGTTTTAGATTCCTTTTTTTTAGAAAAAGTGTTACACTGTCTGTTTAAATAATTATAAGGTTTTTTATGTTTTTTGTTCTTTTACTTTACGCTCTCTTTGCAAGCGTTTTTACCATTGGAAAAACGAGTTTGGAATACGCCCAACCTCTTTTTCTTGTAGGAACAAGAATGTTCGTAGCTGGCGTTTTAATATTACTCTATCAATGCATGACTAATCGTCAAGCGTTTCGAATGAATTCTGTGCAATTATGGAAAATAGCTCGCCTGGCGATCTTTAATATTTATCTTACCAATGTATTCGAATTTTGGGGGCTCAAATACCTAACATCTTTCAAGACATGCTTTATCTACAGCCTTTCCCCATTTGTTTCGGCTTTACTGTCTTACATTGTATTTTCAGAGAAATTATCTTGGAAAAAATGGCTGGGACTGGCGATAGGTTTTGCAGGTTTCATTCCTATTTTATTCAATGAAACATCCACTGAAGAACAGACTGGACACCTTCTTTCCTTGTCCTGGGCGGAAATATCCGTCATGTTGGCGGCGATTTGCAGTGTTTATGGTTGGATTTTGCTGCAGCAACTGGTTCGAGATGAAAAGTGCAATCCATTTATGGCTAATGGGTGCAGCATGCTCGTCGGCGGAGTTTGCGCCATTGGTCATTCTTATTTGGTTGAACCGTGGAATCCGATTCCTGTTACAAATCTATTTTCCTTTTTAGAATGTACATTGCTGCTTATTGTCATTTCCAATCTAATTTGCTATAACTTGTATGGCGCCCTGCTGAAAAAACATTCAGCAACCTTTATGTCATTCGCAGGTTTTACAACGCCTTTATTCGCAGCTTTTTTTGGCTGGCTTTATCTGGGAGAAGTTGTCTCATGGCCCTTCTATTTATCCGCCTTTATTGTATTCTTCGGTTTACTCATGTTCTATCAAGAGGAATTACAGCGCGAATATGTGACAACGCCAACAATCGCAAACAACTAAGGATTCCATTATGACGGCCTCTACAAAATTAGTGGAACCTCATACTCAATCTATTCCGATTAGTCATCATGGCCGTCACGAAGAGATCCGCTACATCATTTCTTCTTTGCTCCCGCAATTTGATAAAATCATTCAATCTTATGTTTTATTTAATGCGCTCTTTCTCACATTGGGAGGAATAGAGATCATTCTGATTATCTTCTTTTTTACTTTTTTAGCCAAATCGGCCATCTTAGCATTCAGTCTAGCCTTGCTGTTTTTGACATTCTTCTCATATTTTATTTTCCGACTCTATCTGCAAACAAAAAAACCGGAACAATTTGAAGGGTTTAAACAGCATTATTTGGCTGCCTGTAAAGCGGTATTGGGCTATAGGGAAGGCATTCCAGAACATCATATCGCTTTGGCTGAGGCCTGCGCTAAACTCTCCAATGCCCTCAAGGGCAAGGAACAGGGCCTTTATCGCCCCCCAAACTGGTTGAACATCCTGCGTCCTTATCTTGAAAAATTCAGCCTTTGGCGCCATTGGCGCGACATCCATCGGATGAGGGAACTCATGCTTCTGCATGCTGTCGAAGAAAATATTAAACTCGTTAAATGCGGACCCACTAGCGTTGAAACGCATGCGTCGCTTGCCAATGGATACACCATGTTGTCCGCTCTATATGACATTCCAAGGGAAAGCCTTGAAGAAGAGTGGGTCCCCAGCGAACGCATGGCGCACCTCTTTGAACAAAAATTTCAGTCCGCCGTAAAGCGAGCCGTTGAGGAGTTTACAATCGTTAGTGAATTTGCACCGGATGACGCCTGGGCGCACGCCCAACTAGCTCGTAGTTATCACATCCTTAATATGCCGCTGAAAGAAATTCATGAATATGAGACGCTGCTTCAACTTGATCCAGAAGAAACGGAAATATTGTCTAAATTAGGCGAACTGTATTTCAGGCAAGGCTTCAACGCGAAAGGATTGCACATCTATGCGCAATTGATGCACATCGCCCCTGCAAAAGCCGAAGCGTTGATCGCATTTTACGGCGCATAATTTTTTAACGCATATGCAACCACCACCCCCGGATGGGGGTGAGGGCATGTAGCCCAGGGCAAGCGAAAGCGCAGCCCTGGGTAGCTGCATTAAATAATGCACCCCTGAAAGGGGTGCGGGCCCATGCTTAACTATGTTCAATGCGCCCCAAATTGGACGTAGAATGGATTTGCATGTCGCTAGCAAAAAATAGGCCCGCACCCCTTTCAGGGGTGCATCATATAACACGACTACCCAGGGCTGCGCTTTCGCTTGCCCTGGGCTACATGCCCTCACCCCCATCCGGGGGTGGTTGTAAACGGCGCCAAAATTAGGGGGTAAAATATGACTGATTTTTTTCGAAAATCAGCCATTCCTTTCAGTCCAGGTCTGACCCAATGCTAAGGATGCACTAACGGTTGATAGCGCTCTTGCTGAAGTTGTGATTTATTTGCTTTCGGGTGCGCCTCTTGATACTGTTTTTCCGCAGCGCGTTCCAGCATAGAGAACGAACGGCTCTTAAAATAGGGCTCATGTCGAACATTCCAGAAATCTAGACGTTGATTCTTTAAAGTGAAGGCGTAATAATAAGCGATTCCCTTTTCCAATACTACCCAACCCACAAAATAGGGATCGACATGCAACCCATGGAAACTTTGAAAATCGATATAAATTTCCAGATGTTCCGCGGTGAAAGGATTCGGAAGAAATTCAGCGGCGAGTTCTCCTTGGTTGATTCTGTCTAAAAGGCCTTCGACCACGTCTACAAGTAAGTGTCGAGCCTCTCCCATTTCGAGAATGTCTTGCGTGGAAAACTCTAAGCGCAGCGTCGTAACCGGCTGATTATAAATAACATATGACTGTTCTAGAAAAAGATGTTTTTCATGAAACAACTCTGTCGTGAATCCGATAATCATGGTTGAAAGATCATCAGTATCGGTTTCCAGGATCAAGCGATCCTCATACATCGATCTCTCTTTACAGCCTGCCAGAGACAGCAACAGCATTAATGCAACAATATAACGCATGCCTTTTACCAACATTGTTCATCCCTACGTCTTTCGGATTCCAAAGGTTCACGTTCCCTCAACATAGCAGATCAGAAATTTCATGCACAGCGAATTGCACCTCTGCGGGTGCAATTTAAAGTAAGGGGCTAAGGAAGGTAGCCAGGGCGTCCCGCCCTGCCTTGGTAGGCAAAAAACATTGAAGATAATACACGCGACCAGGGCGAGACGCCCTGGCTACCCTCCTTAGCCTCTTACTTCTAATTGCACCCGGTGCAATTTAAAGTGTTGTTTTTTTTCGCTAACTCTAATAAAATTCAGGAACTATTCAGATCTATCAATAACTAACCTTACGCAATCGTTTATGTTTGCGTAAGGTGAGTCAATAAATTGAAAATTTTTAAGGAGATTTTATGTCTACATCACTAGTTACAGGAAATCCTCTGCAGAATGATGCACCTTTAGTGCAAATAGTGCAAAAAAAACCCGCGCTTGAGAAGACAAACTCTTTGGATCAATCTACAAAAAAAACTGTAGAGGCGACGACGCTTGCATTGGGTAATTTGCAAATAGAACAAAAAACTATAGGCGAAACAAATCTCCTAGAGAAGCAGATCACTTCTCATCCATGTTTCTATGATAGGGAATATGGCGTATGTGATCGTTTTTACTACAGCAACAACCACTACAACCGTGAACGACCTTCGTGGTCTCCGCGAGAGCTATTAGGCGCTTTTCCAAAAGGGACTTATTTGCTCTATCACTTTGATAAAAACAACACGGAATATGGCGCGTGCGTAAGGCTTGATGGCCCCTTGTGGAATACAAAAAGGAATCATCGTATGCCCGTTGCCTACATCACTCACTGCTACAGCTTCAAGGTTTTTAACTCAAAGATTGAGACGACTTTAGGCGCGAATCTCTATGGCAATGAGACTGCAGCGGACGGCAAATCTTTTTCAACCTTGGAAGAATTTACGAAGATATGCGGTGGAAAACATATTTACCCTATTTCAATTATTCCCTATTTTCATACAAAAAATAGTCCGAGTGTTTTAACAGCCTTAAAGATTGGGGAGAGTTTACTGAGAGAAAGTCTTACGACTCCTCTAGCCATTTCTTACGTAAATGAAGAAAATGAAGTTGTACATGAAAGAATTAAATTAAAACTTTCTGAAAAAAATACATTCCAATTTTGCATTGGCAAAGATGCAAATGAAGTCAGCTATGATTCATACGACGATTTAATAAAATCTGATCTGTTTCAATCCAAAACATGGATACGGC
>JABDEO010000069.1 GCA_013287015.1 Chlamydiota bacterium | reverse complement strand
CCGATTTGAACCATGCTCAGTGTAGACATTATCTTTTTGGACAAGGAGTTGTGCAACTTTGATCACCGCAGACATGTTTCCAATAGTATTTTGGCACATATTTGCAATGTTGATCGCAAACCCATTTTTGACAAGTTTTGCATTCATCAACATCATAGTATTCACGCTCTTGACGGCAGCATGTCTCAGTGTAATACTGAGGCACGTATCTGCAGCGTTGCACTTGATAGTACTTAGGTACATAACGGCAGCACCTTTTTTTACAAGGTATTTGTTCCTCGACACATCGTTTAGTTGTGTAATAGCAAGGTTCATAGTGAACATAACGACACCAGCAATCATTGCATGCTTGATCTTCGCATGGATGATCGGCTGGGCAGCCTTGATCTTGGCTGCTATAACCTTGACTATAGTCTTGGCCTCTGCCTTTGTAATCTTGTCCACTATAATTGTTGTCATCTTGACAATAAACGCCCTGAGTCATGAGAATACCCAGAAAGATTGTACCCATTTGGAACAACTTCTTCATAGTTTTCTCCTTTTATTGTTTTAGTCATCCTCTTTTACGGAGTATTCCTCCGACAGAGATTAAGGTTTGTTCTTCACTCTGGAAGACGGTTGTCATCCAAAGTGATAAAAGGCACCCTTAACTTCAAGATGCGACTCTTTGTATTTTTTGACAAATCTTTTTTTACTTTACGGGAAAAAATGATGCATTGATGACTAAGATATCAGGTGTTTTTTCTAGACTTTTTATAAAAATAATGCCACGGTTTAAAAATATGGAAAAAATATGACGAAAAACCATCAATCACTAGTCCATCTTACAATTACACGGGACAATATCCAGCTGCTTTCTCCCGAATTGAATGCAAATTCTCCGATTGAATTAGTTGATATTATCGAATCAAAATCTCCGGAGGAGCGAGTCCTTATTTTCAATGCGCTTTCTCAGGAGATCGCTGTACGCACTTTTGAATACCTTCCTTTCAGACTGCAGAAGGAAATTCTGCATGTTTTACCTTCGCAGCGCGTCGCCAGTTTATTAAATGCAGTGTCTCCTGACGACCGCACGAAATTGCTCGAAGAATTGCCAAACGACCTCGTAAAGCAGCTCTTAAAGTATTTATCGCCGGAAGAACGCGTTCTCACCACTAAACTATTGGGGTATCCGGAAGATAGCGTAGGGCGTTTGATGACGCCCGATTACATCGCTATTAAAATGGATTGGACGGTGAAACAGGTTTTAGATTACATCCGCGAGCATGGACGCGATAGCGAAACGATTAATGTGATTTATGCGGTGGATGACAATGGCGTTTTGCTTGATGATTTTCGCATTCGAGAATTCTTGTTTGCTCAGTTGGACAAGACTGCGAGTGATTTGGCCGATCATAAATTTATCGCTTTGCATGTGGACGACGATGAAGAAAAGGCGGTCAATGTGTTTAGGAAGTATGAGCGCGTCGCTTTGCCCGTCATTGATGTTAAGGGCGTCTTGCTGGGCATTGTCACTATTGACGACATTATCTCAGTGGCGGTTGAAGAGGACACTGAAGATATGCAGAAAATCGGCGGAGTTGAAGCGTTAAATGAACCTTATATGGAGATTCCTTTCATTGACCTGATGCGTAAAAGGGTGGGCTGGCTGACCGTACTGTTTTTCGGGGAGATGCTTACAGCTTCCGCAATGGGGTATTTTCAAGATGAAATTGCAAAGGCTGTAGTGCTGGCGTTGTTTGTGCCATTGATTATTTCCAGCGGAGGCAATGCAGGCTCACAGGCGTCCACTTTAATTATTAGGGCGATGGCTCTTAGTGAGGTTGGCTTGCGGGATTGGTGGCGGATTATGCGTCGAGAGATCTTTTCAGGTGTTTTTTTGGGAGTCATCTTGGGATCCATTGGATTTTTCCGTGTCACGCTTTGGAGTATATTTTCCGATATTTATGGGGTGCATTGGTTTTTGGTGGCGCTTACGGTGTTTCTTGCTTTGATTGGGGTTGTCTTATGGGGAACGTTATCGGGGGCTATGCTTCCGCTTTTATTAAAAAAATGCAGGCTTGATCCAGCTGTGGCTTCAGCGCCCTTTGTGGCTACTTTGGTGGATGTCACTGGATTGATCATCTACTTCAGCATTGCGATAGTTATATTGCGCGGAACATTATTGTAAGATAGGAATTTTTTTATGAATGACATGCAACAGCAGCATCCGCATTTATCTACGCGAAGATTTCTAACTCGTCTTTCACGAAATTTTTTAATTGGCTGTGTGATTGTCGCCTTTTCGCTAGGAGTAGGGATGTTCGGCTACCATCATTATGAAAAAATGGGCTGGATCGATGCATATGTGAATGCAGCGATGATTTTATCCGGGATGGGGCCTGTAACGAATTTGCAGACAGATGGCGGGAAAATTTTTGCAGGTTCATATGCGCTTTTCAGCGGCATTATTTTCCTTGTCATTATGGCGATTATTTTCGCTCCTGTGTTCTACCGGTTTTTCCATAAAATTCATCTTGAAATCGCAGAAATAAAAAAGAAGTGAAGCGACCGACTTCTTGCGCCCCTCCCGAGATAATTGCAAAAGTAAGCGTTTTTCCCCTCTCTGTGCTCTCTGTGGGCTCTGTGGTGGATATAAAGCCTTAAATTGAATCATTTTAAGGCTTTATATCCACCACAGAGCCCACAGAGAACACAGAGAGGGGTAAGCGCTCACTTTTGCATATTGCTGTTTAGCTTACGAATCTAAATGGTTTAGGCCTTTTTCACTTGAAACTTGCTTCCATTCAGTTATTTTATTATTTTCTATTGTAGCGATCGCCATGGCATGGAGTTGAATTTGCGGGCCGTTGCGAGGAGTGAGGCTGATCTCGAATTGGATTGTCGCTTTGTTGTTGCTGATTAGAGGTTCTTCAAGTAAATTGGAAACTTTAATTTGTGAATATTTTTTCTGGAGTTTTTGAATGCGATTCAAATAATTGTCCAGATTTTTTTCGACCGTCTTACCATTGATTGAAATTTGAAAGTTGCGTGACAGCAGTCTTTCAAATTCGGCGGCGTTTGGGGGATTTGTATTGCTGCTTGCATTTTGAAACTGTTTTAAAAAACTATTTAGTAAAGTCGTAACTTGACTTTTTTCGAGAGTGGCTTCTTTTGTCAAGACCATGGGAACCTCCATATTGGTTTAACGAGCCGATAATCGGCTTTTTTAAAAAAACCCCGCAGCATATGCTGCGAGGGCAACAACTGGAATTCTAAAACTTCTTTCAAAATCAATGCAACGCAAGCGCCGGTTGAATCTCGCCGATTTGCTCCAATAAACCTAGACGATCCCAAGATTGCCAGATTTCGGTGACTTTGCCGTTTGCAAAGCGATAAATGCTGATGCCGCTGATTTTGAACTCTTTATTTGTTGGTGAAATGCCCTGCAGCTCACCCTTGTGAACGCCTTGGCATGTCCAGCGAACAATGACTTTGTCTTCCGAGGACATGATATCCTCAATTTTGACTTTCTTATTTGGGAATGCTCGAATATAGGATGCTTCTGTGTCCTTCAATGCTTTGAGCCCTTCTTTCTGTTGCCGTGTCGCTGGGTCATTCAAGCGAACATTGTTTGCGACTAATCCATCGAGCATTGTCAAATTGCCCTTGTTATAAATTTCCTCAAAAAGTTTTTTTGTTTGATTAATATTTTGTGGATTATCCATAGAGCCTCCTTAGTTAAACAATGCAGGAAATCCGCTAGCAGGCCAGGGGATCTCCTGTCACTTACAAAACAAGAAATAAAATATTTGCAATCAAATGTCAATATTTTTTTTGACTATGTCGTTGAAAATTTTAAAAATAGAATTAGAACATTGCAATAAAAAACATGCTGCGCTAGGGTTGTTTTAAAAACAGAATAAAATAAGCGATCATTATGCGTGATGAAAATCGTCCCAGTCCAGAAGATTTATTAGAGGTGATTAGACGCGAAGAGAGTCGAATTGATAAAGGAAAATTAAAAATATTTTTAGGTATGGCGGCTGGAGTAGGGAAGACATACGCCATGCTTGCCGAGGCTCAAAATTTGCAGCAAGAGGGCCTCGATGTGGTGGTCGGCATTGTGGATACGCATGGCCGGCAAGAAACCGCTTTGCTGTTGGAAGGACTCAAGCAGATCCCCCCCAAGAAAATAACTTATAAAGAAAAAATTTTTGACGAATTAGATCTTGATGAAATTTTACGTCTTCGCCCGCAACTCGTGTTGATAGATGAGCTTGCGCATAGCAATATTCCTGGATCGCGCCATCCGAAACGCTGGCAAGATGTGATGGAAGTTTTGGAGAACGGGATCGATGTTTATACAACGCTTAATGTTCAGCATATTGAAAGTTTGAAAGACGTTGTAGAAGGCATAACAGGAATTGTGATTAGAGAAACCGTGCCGGATCTTCTGATTGAGATTTCGACCTTCATTCAGCTTGTAGATCTAACACCCGATAAACTTTTGCAGCGATTAAAAGAGGGAAAAGTGTATTTGGCGGATCAATCTGCCATTGCGGAACGCAACTTTTTTCAAAAAGATCGTTTGACGGCATTGAGGGAAGTGGCGCTGCGTTTCACCGCTGAAAAAGTTGATCACGACCTGCATGGAATGGTGTCGACAATAGAGCGGCGCATTAGCGACTGGAAGCCGCGCGAGCGCTTGCTGGTGGCTGTAGATCATACGATCCATTCGCAGCGGTTGATCCGGATAGCGCGTCGCCTGGCATTCTCGTTGGATGCGCCTTGGATAGTGTTTCACGTTGACAACGGCGCCATATTGGATGAAGAAGAAAACAAGATGCTTGATAAGAATATTTCCATGGCTAGGGATTTAGGGGCGGAGGTGTTGACAACCAGCGACCCCGACATTGCGGAAGCCATTCAACGCATAGCGCGGTATAGGGGAGTGACGCAAATTATTATTGGCAGGCCAGCCAAACGTTTGTGGCTTAATATGTTTTCAAGATTCACACTAATAAACAGGTTGGCGCGGGAATGCAGCGATATCGACATACATGTCATCAAAGAACCGCATGGAGGCAGCGCTTATCGAAAAAAGTCGAAGTTCTCTTTTTTTCAAGTTCAATTCACTCCTTATTTCCTTGTTCTTTCCGCCGTATTGCTGCTTACAGCCGTGAATTGGCTCCTTTTGCCCGTGATCAATAACGAAGTTGTAGGTTTTATTTTTTTGATCGGCATTTTATTTTTAAGTATATTTTTTAAGAAGTGGCCAATTCTTTTTGCGGCTATTCTCTTTGCTCTAATATGGAAGCTATTCTTTATTCCTCCGTTGGGCACTTTGTCGGTTTCTAGGCAGGAAGATGGCGTTTTGCTGACCTTGTATATTCTGACTGCAATTGTCACCGGGATTTTAATTGATAGGGCGCGAGAACATAAAGAAATGTTAATTAAGCGTGAAGAGTCCGGGCAAGCCCTTTATGAAATTGTTCGTACAATAGCCAGCGCGCATTCCACGGAAGAAATGCTCATTTCGGTTACAGAACGTTTAGGGAAAGTATTGAGCGGCAAATTTGAAATCCTTATCAAATTTCTTGACAATGGGCTGAACTTTACAGGGCCAACAATATTATTAAATGATGAAAAAGACAAAAGCGCGGCTATTTGGGTTTTTGAAAATGGAAAAGAAGCGGGTTGGTCGACATCGACTTTGCCCGCAATTAAAAATCTGTACATCCCCTTAAAGGGTTTCCGAGAAATCGTGGGAGTATTGATCTATAGGCCAAAAAACAATAGGCTTTTAACGATCGAAGAGAAAAATTTTCTTTATACAGTCGGCCAACAACTGGCTAGTTTTCTCGAACGTTCATTTGCCGAAGAAAGAGAGCGCCAAACAGAACAGCTTAATGACATAGAGAAAATCTATCAAACCGTGTTAAAACTCATTTCCCATGAGTTTCATTATCCGGTGGCGACTATTCAAAAGGCTGTTAAAGATTTAAAAGGCGATCACGAGGGCAAAGAAAAAAGCATATTAGAAAGACAAATTCATAAAATTGAGCATACCTCTGAAGGCCTTCTGCGCATGCTGGATAATATTTCAGCGATGACCAAGCTGAGCACGGGGTTGATCCCCTTTCATAAAAGCCTGCATTCCATTGAAGATTCTATTAGGGTCAGTTGTGAAAAAATCAACAAATCAATGAATCATCATAATGTGGAGATCGATATTCAGCCTGACCTGCCATTAATACCATTCGATCCCTCTTTAATTGAAATTTTATTGCATAATTTGATTTCAAATGCATTTGAATACTCTCCTGCGGATTCAACTATACAAATTCAAGCTCGTCAAGTCGATGATTTTTTAGTTGTATCAATTTCAGATGAAGGAGAGGGCATTCGCGAAGATTTATTGAGTACAATATTTGAAAAATTTTATCGCGTGCCCGGGACGACTGCACCCGGAATGGGTCTTGGTCTAGCAATTGCAAAGCGAATCGCTGAAATTCACGATGGGGATCTACAAGCGGAAAATCGCACACCTCGCGGCGCCAAATTTTCCTTATTTCTCCCCATTAGAGAACACACATAGCAGTTGTAGCGTAGACTTCAGTCTGCGCTTGTTTGCGCAGGTTTTAACCTGCGCTTGTTTTTGCGGGTTTCAACCCGCAAGTGTGACTTGCGGTAACTTCTTAGTGGACAAGGCCGAAGCGCACTTTGCGGGTTAAAACCCGCAAAAACAAGCGCAGGTTAAAACCTGCGCAAACAAGCGCAGACTGAAGTCTACGCTACAAAATATTTTTTGAAGGCGTCAACGTTCACTTTGTCCTTCTCATATTGCACCAGAATGGCGAAGTCCACTTGTCTGAAGCGCCCCTTAAACTCTTCTTCGCTTAAAACTTGCTGGAACAGTTTTGCGATAAGGTAAGGAGGGTTTGCAAAGGCGCCGCAGCCAAGGGCTCCGAGTACAAGGAATTCATGTCCTTTTTGAGCCATGATCCGTAACGCATTGCGAATTTTTTGGGCTGTTCCCTCGCAAAAGGCGATATTTTTCGCCAGACTTTCTTCAGATATCTCGGTGATTCCTAAAGCCGTTCTTTCCGCGCTTTTTTCACGCAAATCATATGCCGCAATAGCGACTAGCGCGACCTGTTCAGGTGTTTTCATAAAGGCAAAATCATGCGCTTGATCTTCTCTAAAGACGGAATTATGCGGGCTGTAAATGCCGCCAAATTCAGATAAAGGATACTCATTTTCAAACTTTTTGAGGCCAAGAATATGATTGGAACGACGGCAAATCGCTTCTTCTTGGGCTGGGCATCCCTCTTCAACGCCGCCTCCGTGACGATATCTATTGGCCATATTGATCCCTATCGGATTTCGCCCTTGTCTTGCATGCGCAAGCAGCACGTTAAGAGTGTCATCCTCCAATATAGAAAACAGCGTTGGAAATCGTTTTTCGTGAGGAAGAGGCTCAAGAAGCGGCGCTGTTTCGTATCTTTCAGTTTCAGCAAGCATTGCCGCATGGTCGATTGTTATGTGATTTCCATCAACCAGATATCCCTCATTACAAGCTTTCAGCGTTTCTTGGTAAATTTCCCGACGATAGGCGTAGATGTCTTGTTTACTCATCTCAGGAGGCGCATTTTCCGTGGGGCTCGCGTTAAGAGTGATGCGCAATATATCAATGCGTGCAGTGGCAGTCTGAAAGCCATATCCTCGGAATAAATTAATTAGCCGGACAAAGAATAGGGTAATACATATGGGAAGGCAGCTTGCATTTGTTTTTTGAATATTGCGCTGTCGCATATAGCCAAGAGATTCATAAAGGGCTTTCTTGTCATTTTGATTGATGCTGGGCGTGAGCTCACTTAAACCGGAGATAAGGTCTTGCAATTTAAGTCGTGTATAGCCTGCTGGAATGATATCATTATGATGATCAAGGGCGGCGTATTTGCCCTCCGTCCGTGAATGATAAATTACGCGATGTGCATTGAATTGCCCCTGCTCGAAATGCAGAGACAATGACTTGATCGACTGTATTAAAAGATGTTATAGCCATGATATTTCTCAATCATTTATTTTTAGTATGCGATCATTCTACTTTTTATTAATTAAAAAAACAACTTAATTCTATTAAACCATTGACGCGCCTAGGCGCATAGGTGCGAGAGATTGAAGAGAGTTAAGTAAAAAATTCAGCGCAAAGACGCAAAGACGCAAAGTCGCAAAGACGCAAAGGGATTGAATCTATCGCTAATGCTAACAAAGATTTGACGCATCTCGAGGCCGATTCAATGCAAAGATATAAATAAAGCAATAATATTTATATTATTACAGTCATCATTTTTTATTTATTGATATTATTTTTTTATTTAAATAGATTCAATCCCTTTGCGTCTTTGCGACTTTGCGTCTTTGCGTTGAATTTTTCACTTAACTCTCTTCAATCTCTTGCACCTATTTGCGTCTTTGCGTTGAATTTTTATCTTTACACTTTTTCACACTTGACCCTACCTCAAAAAACAGTGTCAATATTATACACTTCCCTCTATGGTAAAGAATAGATCAAAAGGAAGCGCCATGTTTTCAAAATTTTTGCCGAGAAAGACCAATTTTTTTGACTATTTTGAAGCTCATGGCGCCCTCATTGTTCAGGGGGCCGAGGAGCTGGTCTTATTGGTCTCCACCGGGAGATTCGAAGTCTTCGATCATGCCCATCGCATCAGAAACATCGAGCATGAAGCGGATAAAGTCACGCATCACTGCATCGAAGCGTTGCATAAAACATTCATCACTCCGTTCGAGCGCAACGACATCCATCAGCTCATTTCCCGTATGGACGATATCATGGATTTTATCCATGATACAGCCGAACGCATTGTCATATACAAGCTTCAGGTGATGAAATCAGGAGTCCAAGAACTTGCAGATGTGCTCTTGCGAGCCACAAAGGAAATTAAACACGCAGTGCATGAGTTGCGCGCCTTTAAAAGCGATGCGATCAGACAGCGATGCATCACGATCAAACGCCTCGAGGATGAATCCGACGTGATTCATCGCCGCGTGATTGGCGAACTCTTTGAGGATGAGCAAAACGTGTGCGGAATTATTAAATGGAAGGAGATTTACGAGAATTTAGAAAACGCCACCGACCGTTGTGAAGATGTCGCCAATATTATGGAGAATGTGATTTTGGAGTACAGCTGATCATGGGGATGACATTTTTAATCGTGACCATTTGCATCGCTCTGGCTTTCGATGTGTTGAACGGATTTCATGATGCGGCTAATTCGATTGCAACCATAGTTTCTACGCGTGTTTTAACGCCTCAGGCGGCGGTTCTTTGGGCTGCTTTTTTCAATTTTATCGCCATGTTTATTTTTGCGCCGCGCGTTGCGGACACCATCTCGAAAATCGTCAAAATAGACCCTGCCGACACTGTCTATATGATTGTGATTTTTAGCGGGTTGATTGGCGCGATGCTCTGGGACCTTGTGACGTGGTGGTTAGGCCTTCCCACAAGCTCCTCGCATGCCCTGATAGGAGGTCTTTCAGGAGCGGCGTTGGCATATGGAGGATGGGATACGTTGCGCATGGACATGCTGATCATCACGATCAAATTTATTGTTTTTGCTCCGGTCCTCGGATTTGCGATGGGCTTTTTTTTAATCATCGCCCTCTATTGGATCTTTAAAAACGCTCGTCCCTCTACTATTGATAGCGGCTTTAGAAAGGGACAGCTGCTTTCGGCGGCCTGCTATTCGATCGGCCATGGAGCCAATGACGCGCAAAAAACAATGGGCGTTATTATGGCGTTGTTGTTGGCTGGCAATGCGCTGCCGGCCGATGCGAAATTGTCATTATTTAATCCTCAAACGTCCTGGATTATTTTCTCTTGTCAAATTGCGATTAGCTTAGGCACTGCTTTTGGAGGATGGCGTATAGTAAAAACCATGGGAATGAAGATCACAAAGCTTAAACCTATCGGCGGTTTTTGCGCTGAATTGGCGGGAGCTGCGACGCTTTTTCTCGCTACCCATTTTGGCATTCCTGTTTCCACAACGCATACGATCACAGGTTCAATTATTGGCGTTGGTTCGGCCACCACCCCTTTTTCACGCATTAAGTGGGGCATCGCCACACGTATCGTCATTGCTTGGGCGCTCACTATTCCTGCATCTGCAGCTGTGGCGGCTCTCTGCTTTTATTTAGGTCAATTTTTGCAAGCGCATCTCTAGATAAAATCCCTATATTCATACATTAACAAATAATTTGTTTATTTTTAATTATCGTTTTTGTTATAATCGGTATATATTACTGTATTAATAACAAACTAAACGAGGGATTTTATGATTATTGAAAACACTTGGTACCGGGACGTCAGTAATATCGATGGCAAGGGTGTTATTGATAACACTGCGCCGGGACTTACTGCAGCGCAAGCGCTAAATTGTATGATGGCGATAAGCGAGAATCGAGAATCGCCGCTTGGGATATCCGAAATATTCAACTGTAGATGTTGGCTGTATCCTGCTGTTGTGCATCGGATAAAAGAGTGTAGTTTGAGATATAGCGTTAAAATTTTTAAGAATAATACAGAGCTATTAAAGCTTCAAAAATCTATAGAAAACATTGAAAAAACATTAGATGCGAATTTGAAACCTTTAAGCAGTGAAGGTGCACCGGAATTATGGAAAAAGTACACATTGGATATTAACTGTTTGGCTGAAGCAGCACAGGATACATCAAAACTAAATGACAAATTAGCAGATGCTGAAGGGCGTTTAACTCCTGTGTTCGGTCAGCCTACACTCCATGATATTACGAAACAATATATGAGATTATTTTATAGCGATAGCTGTATCAAAAATGGTAAAGAAACTAATGAAGCACGAATTCAACGAATAAAAGAATTGAAAAAAAGTATAATAGATAGTAAATTTGACGTAAACAGTTTTGAAATAATCGGAGCTTCAGGAATAGTGAGATTTCCGAATAGATTTTATAGTATAAAAGATCATGCCAAAGCGTATAACGTTCCTGGAATAGATGATCAGTTTTTTCAAGAGATTGAGGAAAAACAGAAGCAGGGTTAATTATTAACTTTAGAACTCGAATCCAAATCCGGCGGAACCTACCACAACATTGCGTTTGGCGGAGTGGAGTGAAGATAAATCAAGCGTGAATAGCTGAGCTTGAAGTAAGTTATTATTGATTAAGTGATAATACTGAATTCCAATATCTAGATATCCTTTTCCTAAAGTTTGTGGAATAAATGTTAAACTGACGTTGCCTTTTAAGCCGGTTGAAATGACTCCGAAATGACTTTTTTCATTTTTTAAAGCGAGTTTGCCTCCATTCCAAAAATTGGGCGGACCAATGCTGATCCATGTAGGCGCCGTCAGGGTAATTGGAATGCATTTGTTGAAGTTTAGGGTAGGGATCAAGCCAAATTCAATGTAATAAGTGTCGCCAGGCTTACCCACGACAACAGTGGAATCACCCGAGATCGCCCAAAAAAATCTTATATAGGGATTAAAGACAATAGGAAGACGCCATAGACTGTCGTCATAAGAAAGCGTAAATTCTGCATTATTTTCGGGTGTAAAATTGCCTGGAGGGCTGAGAAATTCAATAAATTGGGCGCGAAGTTTCCAGCTTTTCGCAAAAGATACGTCGATTCCGGCAAACCAATCCATTTCATTCCAAGATCCAACCTTGGGATTATCCTGACCTGTCCAGAGATCATTCCAAACGCCGAAAATGATCGATATGCCGCTGACTGTTTTTGTAGGTTTTCTGTAAACATCCAAAACAAGTCCAGCTAAAATTTGTACTGTTAAATCCGTATCCGTGACTAACAAACCTCTAGGTGTTATATAACTGTTTTTAAAAACAAAATCGCAGAAACCATGAATGTCGGATCCGATTTTTTTAAGTTCCTCATCTGGATTAGAAGCCTCCTCCGCCATCATGGAAGAGACATTCAATAAAACGAAGAGCGCATTTATAATCAAATATCTCATCGTTAATACGCCAAAAACTTTTGTCATAATGCGCATATGTCTTCTTACGCTTACCGCGCCGTCGGCGCTTGTAGCGCAGACTTCAGTCTGCGCTTGTTTGCGCAGGTTTTAACCTGCGCTTGTTTTTGCGGGTTTTAACCCGCAAGTCATACTTGCGGTAACTTCTTAGTGGACAAGGGCGAAGCGTACTTTGCGGGTTAAAACCCGCAAAAACAAGCGCAGGTTAAAACCTGCGCAAACAAGCGCAGACTGAAGTCTGCGCTACAAATATCTGATTTGATTAATCTTTTGGAGTGATGCTGACAACTGTAATGATAGGAGGTCCTATTTGTGGATTTGGAGTTAAGCTAAGTGTTGCAATGTACTCATGGGTTTTATGATGTTCTTTGTAAAATATGCGTGTCTTAATTTCATAATGAACAAGAGTGGCGTCAATGCTTTTTGTTTTTCTTTCGATTTCGAAAATAAATTCAGCCTGCGGAACCGTTGTTTGAAGAAGGTCCGAGTTCAGTATGGCTTGATATTCCAATATGCTTTCACCAAGATTTGAAGGGATGGCGTGCATAGATTGAATAAATATCAAACAAGCCGCGAGGGCTCCAAAAAAAAATTTCATTTTTCCTCCATAAGTTGTAATTTCTAATCGTCTCTCATACCAATTTGAGAGTGTATGCCACATATGGCGCTTATTCCGCATTGTTGTCAATTAAAAAAATCACTTATCTTTTGGAGTTTAGCGTTTTCTGTTTTCGAATGCATTTATAAATTTTATTATTGTTTATTTAACTCTCTTATTGCAATAATTCATTTTTTATGTTTAAATATAGCTATTTGAAATATTAATAATTAAAGGGTTTATTTTCATGGCGTCTCCAAAATCTATAGGTCATCACGCCTCACCAACTCCTTTGTTGATTGCATCTAATCAAACGCCACAGCCAATTGTGCAAGCAACAACTCAAATAGCGCAAAACTCACTTTCTCAACTTTCAAAGAATACGCCTCAGCATGCTTCAAGCCGGTGTTGGAAATGCCTTAAATGCATCGCCTATCCGTT
>JABDEO010000068.1 GCA_013287015.1 Chlamydiota bacterium | reverse complement strand
AGCCTCTCACTTCTAATTGCACCCTCCGCGCTGCATTGATTTTTTTACTGGCAAAAGATCAAGTCATTACATATAATGCCGTAAAGTGGGGAGCATATGCAATCTAGATATGTGATATCTGAAAAATGCTCCGGAAACGAAATTTTACAAAACATGGTATTTCCTACCTGAAACTTATGTAGGATTACCCAATATGGGCCTAAGAAAGGCAAATACTCGCTAGACTGATTGGATGATATAGGAAACCGCGCGGATATTTTTCGTTTGTTTATGCGAATTTTAGCAAAAACAAACATATTATTTATTAAGTTAAGGGGTTAGGAATTGTGCAACAATAATTATCGCACGCAGTATACATTACCCGATTCTCCTCTATAGTGAGTCCGAGCCTTTCGTCAGATTAAGGTGACGAAATGCAAGAAATTCTTTTAAATATTGAATCTAAAGAAACGCGATACGCGCATCTCAAGAATGGCCGACTTTATGATTTAATCGTTGAACGCAAGCAGGAACGCCAGCTTACAGGCAACATCTATAAAGGGCGCGTTACAAATATCCTCCATAACATCCAATCAGCTTTTATCGATATCGATGAAGGTGAAAACGGTTTTATCCATATCTCAGATATCATTGAAAACACCAAGAAATTTGAGCAAGTGTATGACATGGATTTTGATCTGGATTATGACATTCGGGCCATGGATGATCAACCGCAGCAAAATCAGGACATTGAGCAAGTTCTCAAGCCCGATCAATTTGTCTTGGTTCAAGTGGTTAAGGAGCCGATCGGAACTAAGGGCGCGCGCCTGACATCCAACATTTCCATTGCAGGCCGTTATCTGGTCTTGCTGCCTAATTCTCCCCATAGAGGAGTCTCTCGTAAAATTGAAGACCGTTCAGCGCGCGAACGTTTAAAAAAATTGATACGAGCCTTTGAGATGCCGCAAGATATGGGTTTGATCTGCCGCACAGCAAGCGCAAGCGTATCTTCCGAAGCGCTCATCAGCGAGGCTAATGAATTATTAAAAATTTGGCATGGCGTTATGGATACATTCCATAAATCCAACAAACCGACGCTGCTGTATGCGGAATCGGATCTGATCAAGCGCGCGGTCATCACCGCTGTGGATAAAAAGTTTGATCGTTTGCTTGTAGATGATTATGAAACTTATCAAACTTGTAAAACTCTTTACGGGCGTTATGGCGCAGAGCAGTCGCTGCGCATCGACTATTACCGCGATAAAGTAGCCATGTTTGAACGGTTCAATGTGGAACGTGAAATTGAAAGAACATTGGGCCGTAAAGTTTGGCTGGCGAGCGGAGGATATCTTTTCTTCGACCGCACCGAGGCGATGTATACGATCGACGTCAACTCCGGCCGCAGCACATCCAACAATAGAGTCGACGTAGAAGAATCGCTTGTACGAATCAATTTAGAGGCCGCTGAGGAGATTGCACGCCAACTGCGGCTGCGAAATATCGGCGGACTGATCATCTGCGACTTTATTGATATGCGGATGCGAAAGAACCAGCGCCGCGTTTTAGAGCGACTGAAAGAATGCATGAAGGACGACTCAGCCAAATGCACAATCTTGGGCATGAGCGAATTTGGACTTGTCGAGATGACTCGCCAGCGCAATCGCGGCTCCTTAATTCAAACGATCTTCACTCCTTGCCCCTATTGCCATGGAAGCGGCCTAGTGAAATCCCATGAAAGCATCTCGATTGAAATTGAAAGAGCTCTCAAAAAGATCATTAACTGCCATCAACAGTTTGCCTTGCGCTTGACAACTCATCCGGAGCTCAGCCACTATCTTAACGCTATTGACAAACAATATTTGTTAAAATTAGCGGAAGAACTGAACGCGCATTTGGAATTTTCTACAAGCGATGACATGCATATCAACGATTTCCATTTTTTCTCGTCAACGAATAATAAACGTCTCGAGGTATAAAGTAAAATATGGAATACCTAACCCATCTCGAAGATCTTGTAAAGTCAGGCGGCTTGCCGAAAGATTTAGCGAAAACTTTGCACGCCTTTTATTTCATATACGGCAATGCGGCGGCCGCCAATGGTTGCAAGCCGACAGAGTTTGTGCCTCTCCTCACAAGGTTTCTAGATTACGTCGCAGAAAACATCCAACATCCTTTCAAGTTTGAACCATTCCATAAACATTTGACACACCCGATCGATTACTATCATTTTGGTCTTGATTTCATTCGGCCGCTTGTCATTTTTAATAAATCCACCGTGCTTCATCCAGATAACGTTGATCGCATGGCGGAACAGCTTTCCCAAGGCGATAATGTCGTTCTTTTCGCCAATCACCAAACTGAATTGGATCCTCAAGCCATTAGTTTGCTGCTTGAAAAAACACACCCCCGCCTTGCCGAAGAAATGATCTTTGTCGCTGGGCATCGCGTCATTAATGACCCTTTAGCGATTCCTTTCAGCAAGGGGCGCAATTTACTGTGCATCTACTCAAAAAAATATATCAGCGCGGATCCTCAGCAAAAACAGGAAAATTTATTGCACAATCAACGAACGATGAACCGTATGAGCCAGTTGCTCTCCGAAGGGGGAAAGTGCATTTATGTGGCCCCGAGCGGAGGCAGAGACCGTCCAGATAAAAACGGCCATATCGATGTCGCGCATTTCGATCCTCAAAGCACAGAGATGTTTTGGCTCATGGCGCAGCGTGCGGAACACGTCACTCATTTTTATCCGCTTGCTTTAGCGACCTATCATTTGCTGCCTCCTCCCGATACGATCAATAAGAAACTCGGAGAAGCGCGTCATACGACATCTACGCCAATTCACCTGGCCTTCGGTCCAGAGATCGACATGGAACATTTTCCGGGCGGCGATCAGCTTGATAAAAAGCAGAAGCGCACGTCGCGCGCGCAGTATATCTGGGAGCAGGTGAGAAAAGGCTACCAACAGATATATCCCACGCAATCTTAATTATTTAAATTAATTTATTCAATGTCAATTTATTCAATGTCAATTTATGTCAATTTATTCAATTGACATAAAGTTATTTCTACTATATAACATGCGTATATATTATTTGATCTAATAATAAAAGGACAATAGTTATGAATTATTCAATTTCAGCAAGTGATATTGCCTTTTCGTCATTTACTCTTTTTTCAGGCGCTCCATATGTTAAGCGCAATTGGAATAACAAGAGAAAGCGAGAAATGAACTCGCTCCTTCCCTTGCACTCATTTCAGATCAACTAGATGCAAATAAATATTCAAAACTAATAGCATCTTTACGTTCTGTATTATACCGTCCAGTTTTTAATGCAGTCGATCGTCCAATGCTTAAAGCAGTCGATCACCCTTATATGGAAGCAATAATATCGCAATTACAAGAATTACCGATAGACATATTGAAACAACTTCAAACAAACGAAAACATAAAAAAAAATAAATTAAGCATAAAAATAGTCGAATTAGCCCAAGTCTATCAAGAACTCGATGATTGGAGCAAGAAACCTGATAGCGATGAGAAAGAGAAACGCCTATATGAAGCTGCAGCAAAATTATCATCGTATAGGTTTGAAACAAAAATGCGGATAAATATGCTAAAGACATTCTACAAAACGCGACAGGTTTTGCAAAAAAACAGTCCTAACAGCGTAGTTATTTTACTCACCTTACGCAAACATAAACGATTGCCTTCTCGCGCCCCTCCCGAGACAATTGCAAAAGTGCATTGGCATTTAATAATTAGTGGCGAATCTCAGCTCAGGTTTGATGCGATGACGCGCAGCATTGGGGTCAGGCCTGACACTATGACACTTTCAGAGCGCCGACGGCGCTCTGAAAGTGTCATAGTGTCAGGCCTGACCCCAATGCAACGTGTCAAAGCGTCAAACTCACATTTGCATGTTGTCCAAGACTTTTGCAATTGTCTTGGCGGGAGTGCGAGAAGGCAATCGTTTATGCTGCGTAAGGTGAGTTATTTTACAACGGTCGATTAACTTTTAAAGAAACAGTCGGTAGTCAATCCCGAATGCTTTAGCTATACGCATGGCAATGTTTTTGCCGATTTGTCTTTTTCCACGTTCCATTTTAGAGATATTCGTTTGTTCAACGCCAATGATTTCGCCAAGATCCTTTTGCGTTAACCCTTCGCGATTGCGTAGTCCTCGAAGTGTTATAGCCCATTGCGGAAGATCTCCAAAACATTCTGCAATAAATTCATCGACAGACATAGGCTTGTCTAGATGCTCGACATGCAAGCTAAGCACCTTGTTAATATGGGGCTTTTTCGTGTGTCCCAGCATAGTAAACCTCCATAGTTCTTTGTTTCTTATCTATGATTCTCCAACAAGCAACATAAGTCGGATGACCCTTTTCAATGTGACAATGATATTCTTCTATGCGACCTTTCATCTTTGTGTAATTTGGCCAATCACTTCTGTATGGCCCTAGCAACTCCAATTCCTTAAACAACAGCACAAATGAAGCGGCTGCATTTTTTGGCAGAATTTTAGGCGATTTCTTCGCTTGGCCTATAATATCAACCTTCCATTTAGCGCTTGTCATATCCTCATTATAGGTCAAAAAATGACCTGTGGCAAGTTATTTCTTCTCCTTCATTTTACAAAACCGAAATTAAACCAATGGTCCTTTTAAAATTTTCACTTCAATATCGGGTCATACCAGAGACGACATTTCAGCTTGTTTCTTACAAATTGTTTAAATTAATTGACAGCAAACGTTTATTCAATTAAAATTAGCTCTATAAAATAATAATTAATCCATTCATTAAGCGTTTCTTATGTCGTCCATTCTTTCAAAGATCAAGGATAAAGTAACAAGTAGTTTAGAGGCGGGCAACGACAAGCCGGACCCCAAAAAAACTGAAGAAGATAATAAGCCTTTACCTCTGTCCGAAGTCAACAAAATATGCGTTATTCCCCTGGTGGGCTCTATTATTGGCCTAACGGTTGCTCTTGTCAGCCTCTGCAAAATAATTGCAAATGTCGCCTCCCTTATCTTTTACAATCATCTAACCAGAGGAATGCCTAAAAATTTGCCGAAACTGGAAGCCAGAGTAAAAGAAGCGAAAATCGAACAGGAAAAAGCTCTCGATACAAATGCAACAGAGCAAGCGACCTACCGTAAAGCTAGAAATCTCTATAGAGAAGCCTTGCAGAAACATGAGGCGAATGAACAGCCTTCAGCATCGACGCCGGAATTAGGCCATCTCGAAGGAGAAAAAACCAGAACCCGCAAAATTTACGACAAAGCAAAAGAGGAACTTCAATCAAGCAACAAGATTCTGAGAACCGCCAAATTAAACCATTTTCGCATTAAATCCCTGAAGGAAGCCCGAACCAACCTCAAATCAGCGTTAAAGCATTTCGGCATAGGCATTCTGCAAGCCACATGGATTGGCGCAATAGGTCTCGTCATTCACCAAGCCAAATGCGTCGAGCATGAACCGGAACCGTGAGCAACAGTATACTAGTTCCCCGGATTGACCCTTTGACGCATGTATTGGGGTCAGGCCTGACACTATGACACTTTAAGAAGCGCCGACGGCGCTTCTTAAAGTGTCATAGTGTCAGGCCTGACCCCAATACAACGTCAATAGCGTCAAAGCCCTGCTTCACTCAAGCCAAGGATTAAACACCCTAGCTCCTGTTTCTATAAAATCATTAATGTTTTCAGTCACCACTGCAAAATTGTGTACAATAGCGGTCGCAGCTATTAGCCCATCAACAATGGGAATGACAAAGCCGCGCTGCTTACCTTCTCCTAAGAGTCTTCCCCATTTTAAAACGACTTCAATATCTACAGGTAAAATTCGATCCTTAAATCGAGGAATCAATTCTTCAAGCAACCAATCCTCTAAAACCAATCTTTTTTGTTTTTCGTCATTTTTCTTGAGATTCAATTTACTAATTCCGGATTGAATTTCACCAATGGTCAATGCACTAACAAAATACGAATCTTCACTATGTTTTGTAATCCAATTTTTTAATTTTATATCAGGTTGTTTATTTATTCTTCGTAATTTTGAAAGGACGCAGGTGTCCAATAAGTAACTCATAAGTCGAACTCTCTTGGTAAATCTTGTAGACGCTGAATATCTAATTCAATCTCTTGGCAAGGCGCAGCTTTAAAAAAATCAAGAAAGGAATTTTGAGGCTGAGCAACCCTATCGAATTCCTTCTTGGATAGGATGACAGCGATCGGCTTGCCTTGCTTAGTAATTGTTTGATGTCCTTTTTTATTAGCGTCTTCAACAAGTTGAGAAAATTTTGCCTTGGCTTCTTGTATTTGCCATACATTTTTCTGTTTACTTATTTTGGCATGATGTTTTTTCATTATGAAAACTCCGATTATGACTAGTCTGACTAGTTTCATCATAATCAAAAGCGAATTTTATGGAAACAAATATTTGAGGCAAACGTACATCCTCAAAAATTTATGACAAAGAAAGTAGTCAGGTCGTCCCGACCTGGTTGTTGATACATTCAAGGCCGGGACGGCCTTGTTACCTTATGTCCGCTAAATTTCCATATCGCTTTTTTTTGAAAAACGTTATATATATGCCTCACGATATCTACATAGGAACCCATTCATGAAAAAAAATTTTGCATTGCTATTGTTGACATGCTTCTTGTTTTCTCCAGCTCTTTATGCTGCGCCGCAAGAGATTAAAGACAAAGCCAAACTGCCGCTTTTAGCGCCGGACTTATCACAACGTAAAACGTTAAAATTAAAGTTAGACAACGGCTTGGAAGCCTACCTTATTTCGGATCCAAAAATCGATAAATCCGGAGCCATTATCACGGTCAGGGCAGGCAGTTGGGAAGACCCTGACGAATACCCAGGCATCGCGCATTTTTTAGAGCACATGTTGTTCTTGGGCACAAAAAAATATCCGAAGGAGTCGGAATTTCAACGCTTGATCAGCGAAAATGGAGGCATCACAAACGCTTTTACGTCCGACAATTATACCGCTTTTCTTTTTTCGGTCGATAATTCAGCGTTTGAATCCGCAATAGACCGTTTTGCCGACTTCTTTAAACAACCCTTATTTAATCCCTCAGGAGTCACTCGAGAACTCCATGCAATTGACCAAGAATACGCCAAGAACCTGGAAAATGACGATTGGCGAATAAATTCCATTGATAAAATCTTAGCTAACCCAAAGCATCCCTACCATCGTTTCAGCATGGGCAACAGTGATACGCTGTCGAAGGTTTCTCAAGAAACCCTAAAGGCATGGCATCAACGACATTACAGCGCCAACCTCATGCGATTGATCGTATATTCGCCGCTCCCCCTAGACAAACTTAAAGAACTGGTGATCGCCGACTTTACCGAAATCCCTAATAGCGATAGGCAGGCCCTTAACATCGACATTCCTCTGTCTAATCCCGCTTCTTCCACTCCGCAAATGATTTACATCGAACCCATTCAAAATACCCGCAAGCTTGTCCTCGCATGGGATCTCCCCCCGCAACTTGCAGCGATGAAAGACGCTCAACCTTGGACGATCGCCTGTTATGTCCTTGGACATGAAGGCAAAGAGAGCTTGCTGGCTGAACTCAAACGTGAAGAATTAGCTGAAAAACTGCAGTGCGGCGCTTCAAGATTAAGTCCCAACGCCGTGCAGTTTTACCTGGAAATTGAGTTAACCGATGAAGGCGTACAGCATATCAACACTGTGATCGATCGCTGCTTCCAAGCGATTGGAAATTTTAAGGACAAAGAGGTCCCACGCTACCTTTTTGATGAAATACAGCGCATGGCTTCGCTCAATTACCAATATCAATCCCGCGAAGAGACCTTCCAGTTTCTGATGAAGCATGGACGATGGCTTAACGACGAGGAGATGAACACATATCCGGAACAAACATTAGTGATTCAACGTTTCGATCCACAGGCTGTCCATGATATGCTCAGCGTCCTGACCCCACAGCGGGCTCATTATTATGTGTTGGCGCCCGAAAGTTTGACAGACGTTCCATTCACCCTTCACGAAAAATGGATGAACACCCCCTATGCGGTCAAAACCATCGACCATGCGGTGATCAGTCAATGGGAACTCGCCGCGGCGCATCCGAAAATCGACCTGCCGCCCCCTAATCGCTTTCTGCCTGAACGCCTAGGTCTTATCAATAAAAGCCCCATTCTCCCTCAAGAAGGGGGCATTCCGCATCCCGATGTCATTATGAACAACAACAAAGGTAAAATCTATTTTGCTCAAGACAACCGGTATTTTTTGCCGCAAGTGTATTGGTTCTTTGAAATCAAAACCCCTCAAATCACCATGGGCAACGCTCCAAAGGTGGTGTTGGCGGACCTCTATGTCAAGAGCGTCGCCGATGCGCTCAGTCAATTCAGCTACCCTGCATCGCTTGCAGGACTTGATTTTGAGGTTAAGCGTACGGACCTAGGCGTCAGCATTGACATTCACGGTTATAGTGAAAATGCAGAACTTCTTTTGATGGAAATTCTAAAGCAACTCAAAGGGGTGCATCCGACCGAACAGCAGTTTGACGTATACAAAGAGATTCTCCACCGCGAGTACCAAAATGTCGCTAAGACGCCTCCTTTGGAACAAGCGGTTGAACTATTCAGATCGCTGCTTTACAGAAAATTTACAACATCTAAACAGAAAGCTGTCGCCATCAATCGCATCACTTATGACCAGTTCAACGAATATTTATCGCGCTTATTTAATCAAACGTATCTAGAAGGTTCCTTGTATGGCAATATGACGAAAGGAGAAGCGGAAAAAATTGTAGGTCAGCTTCAAAACGCATTAGGAAGCGCGCCGGCTCCGAAAGAACTGCAATTGCGTCCACAAGTGGTCATGCTGCCTAGTCAACAAGGTCCTTTTTATCTTGAAAGCAGCACAAAAGCCCAAGGCAATGCAGTTATTCTCGCCATAGAGGCGGCTCGTTTTGATTTCAAGACGCGCGCGATGCAGCAAATTTTAATGCAAGCCATGGACACGCCCTTTTTTGCAACACTGAGGACCAAACAACAAACGGGTTATATCGTTGCAACTGATGACAGAGATGTGGAAAAACATCTATTTAATCTATTTGTCGTGCAGTCCAGCTCCCACGATGTGCGCGACTTACTGGCTCGATTTGAGCTGTTCATTGAGGGATATATTCAGGAGCTGCCGCATGAATTGCCTGAAGAGGCCTTCAAGCTGGTCAAACAAACGCTAATCACTACTCTTGAACAGCCTCCAAAAAGCATCGAACTCATGGGCCAGCTGATTCATAAGCTGGGATTCGAATATGGAGGAGATTTTGATTGGATCCAGAAGCGGATGCAAGGCTTTAAAGAGTTGAGCTATCCGGAATTTCTCGAAATGGCTTCTGAAAACATGGGGCGTCAAAATAGAAGAAGAGTCGCAGTCCTGATGAAAGGCTCCGTTCCAAAAGATAAACTCTTTGAATTCACCTTAATTCCACTCAACCGTTTGCGCAAGTTAAGCCGCTATGCGCCCGATTAATATCAAACAAATTAGTCTTACGTGCCCGCATCCTATTGCCCATAAGTTAAAAAATGAGCGCTTACCCCTCTCTGTGCGCTCTGTGGGCTCTGTGGTGGATATAAAGCCTTAAATTGAATCATTTTAAAGCTCTTTGGCTACCACAGAGCCCACAGAGAGGGGTAAGCGCTCATTTTTTAACTTATGGGCAATAGGATGCGCAACCAATTACGACGTGTTTAACCCTTTTTAATAAAAAAGGGAGGCGCAGGCCTCCCTAGATCTTAACAAGAACGCAAACGCCGTAGGACCTATCTGCTAAAACCGGCTCTTCTGATGGGCAACTTCGCAGTTGGCTTTTTGAACGCCAAGGCGCGAGGTCTTGCCAAAGCGGCTTTCGCCTTTGGCTTTGCTTTCAGCTTAGCTTTTGATTTCGCTCCAGCCTTTGGAGCGGCTTTTTTAGGTTTTTTGTCTTTAGTCAGTTTTTCAGTGGAGATAGACTCTTTGCGATACTGTTTTGCGGTTTTTTCTAAACGCACTGTATTGGTCCGCACGCGCTGTGAAGCGGCCTTATTGCCGTTCTCAGCTTTGCTGATATCCTGCGTAATTTTGTGAAGCAGGTCTTTTAAATGAGTGATTGTACTATGTATGGCCATACCCGATACTCCTTCTGTTTTTGGGGTTTGTCACTTACTCTTGATTATTAACTTTAAGATATATTGTGCAACACATTTTTAATATTTCGGATAAGAATTTCGAAAGCGCGAATCAATCTTAACATTTACTGTAAATAATTTACAGCAAAAAAAGCCTTCGATGCTATAATGTGGATCATTTTGTTAAGTCGACATGCATTCCCGGACTTGCTCTAAAAAAAAATCAAGAAAATCGCGCATAGCGGTTTATTAGGAATTCAAAATGCGCTATAATGCGTTCAGTTGCCGTTTCTAATTTCCTATTTTCTTGAAATCTTATGCCTATTTTAGCTTATTTTTTATTGTTCGCCTGTCTTCTGCAGGGCGCAGCGCACGCAAACAACACGACGGCCGTTTCTGAAGAATGCCTGAACAACCTTCAGAAAGCCGACGCCAGGTTTGACGCGGCTTTGTACGCCGGCGCGATTCCTCTGTATAAAAGCGTTTTGCAGGCGATGCAAAAGGACGATCCCTCAAATGACGACGTTGAATCCCATGCACGCTATCGGCTGGCTCAGGCCTATTTTTTAACAAACGACTATGCCGCAGCCATCGCCCTTCTCAGCGCCGCAGACGCCGTTGGCTCAGACAACGAGACTTATCTCTTGGCTTTGACTTACAGCAGGGCGGGCCGGCGCGACGATGCGATCATCGCTTTCGCCAAGTATCTTAATGCGGCGGACCCCTCGCGCCTAAATTTCATCGATGAAGCTCAATTAGAGATGGGACAGGCCTATTTTCATCTAGAACGGCTGTCCGATGCAAGGCGGAGCTTAGAAAAAGTTTCGAATAAAACAACAAGGCTGAAAATTTTAGCGGCCTTATATCTTGCACGCATTGATTTAGCTGAAGCGCATTGTCAATCAGCCGAAGAGCGTTTGAATTCACTGATTCCCGACTTATCTCTCGATGATCCTTTTCGTTACGAAGTCGCCTACCTGCGCGGTGAAATCAGTTTTCAAATGCAGGAATACGCAAAAGCGGCGGCTTATTTCAGCCAAGCTTTGCCATCATCGCATCCGGAACGCGCTGCATGGAGCCATGACGCCCTCCATCATCTTGGTTGGTGCTATATAAAGATGGCGGAATCCCCGCTTGCCGACCCGGAAGCGCAACGCCGTTATTTTGACCAGGCGGAAGCCATTCTACAAAAACTCTTAGTCGACAGCTCCGATGAAAAGATTCTTTTATCAACAGGCGAATATGCGCCCGCCATGCTGGAGCTGCTTGGAACTCACTATTATCAACAGCAAAAATACGTTGAAGCCGAAAAAATTTTCGTCAAGCTCGCCGCCGACTTCCCTAATTCTTCACAGGCCGGAAATTCCCTCTACTGGGCGGCGCGTTGCGCAGACAACCTGCAAGAAACGGAAAAAAGCAAGAGCTACCGAAAACAGGTCTTTATGCAATATCCAAACTCCTCTTTTGCTCCGGAAGCCTATTTCTCGCACTATTCCTACCATGATTACTTGCAAGGCGACCGGATCGCCATCAAACATCTGCAAGCTCTGCCGGATAAATACCCTAATGACGTGCATCTCATCCACGCTTGGTATTTGATCGGTCTGGATAATAAACGAGACCGCAAAACAGCCGAGGGCAAATGGATCCGGAAAAAAAATCTCACCGCAGCTATCGACGCTTTCCAAAAAGCGGAATCAACATTTGATTCTCTTTACCAAGCGGGGACCTTGAAAACAGAAAGCCTTGCCCGCCTCGCAGCTATCCGCTATCGAGCGGCGGTGGAACGCGCCCTCGCTAATCTAGCGATCGCCGATGAATCTCAAGGAGCGAAGCGTCAAATCTATCTGGAATACGCCCAAGACGCCTTCATCCAAATTGTCAATGACTTCAAAGACCCAACGCATGCCCTCCACCTTCTATTAACGGCCCCTGGACCTTGCCGCCCTATTCAAGAAGAGAGCATGTTCGGCCTTGCCCAGGCTTATAGCAAAGGCGGTCATGATGAAAAAGCCGAAGCTGTCCTAACCGAAATGTTGGAAAAATATCAATCCGCTAAAACCACGCGAAGCTACTATTTATCGCGAGTTTGGTGCGAACGGGGGCTTATCGCCAAGCGCCGCAAAGAATACGCTGCGGCTCTTCAATGTCTTCAGCAAGCTGAAGACGCAGCGAAAGGCCGAGTGTTGAGCGGCGACCAAAAACTCGACCTATGGATTCAGCAAAGTTTCTGCTATTTAGCGCAAAATAAGAGTGATGAAGCCATCCTGATTCTATCCAAAGTCATTAATGATGATGCGATTTCAAGCTTGCGCGTCAAGGCCATGTACCTCCGCGCCGAAGCTTATGAGGCGCAAGGGCGTCAAGAGTTGGCGCGGCGGCAACTGGAAGCGACCTCCAAAAACGGAGGAGAATGGGCGCTTAAAGCCAAACAGAAATTAGAAAAGGACTATTATGCAAATTGACATGTTGTTTCCCTTGTCTTCATTATTTCAATATGATTCCGGCTGGAATATTATATTGATTGTCATTGTCGGCTGCTCGATTCTTAGCTTCACAATATTCATCGAACGACTTCTACAACTTCGCAAATCCGAGATCGATACAAATAAATTCATCATCGCCATCCGCAACATCATCAAAGAAGGAAATATCGTCGAAGCGGTCCAACTGTGCGAAAGCACAGGCGGAACCGTCGCCAACATCGTAAAAAGCGGCTTGCTTAAACACAATCGCGGCAAAGAACAGATCGAAAACTCCATGGAAATTTCAGGGTTGATCGAGATCGCGCATCTGGAAAAAAACGCTAAAATCCTCTCCATCATCGCCCATGTGGCTCCTTTAATTGGTTTATTAGGCACCGTTTTAGGCTTCATCCAGGCTTTCGCAGAGATGCGCATGAGCGGCCTCGTGGATATTTCCGCCACCCGCATCGGAGAAGCCATGGAATACGCTCTTGTTACAACGGCGGCGGGATTAGTCGTAGCGATTCCTTCTGTGATCGCCTATAATTACATCGTCAGCCGCGTTGAAGGCTTCGTGC
>JABDEO010000067.1 GCA_013287015.1 Chlamydiota bacterium | reverse complement strand
CGACGAAGCGCGGCGCATCGAAAATTCCGGCGCCGACTACCTTCATCTAGACGTGATGGATGGACATTTTGTACCAAATATTACGATAGGTCCTCAAGCTGTGGCCGCTGTTAATCGCGCCACCACGATGTTCCTTGACGTGCATCTCATGATCTACACGCCATTTGAATATGTTGAGCGTTTTATTGAAGCGGGGGCCGACATGCTCACCTTTCATCTCGAGGCCACGGAGGATGTTGAAGAAACGCTCAATTATATCCGCAAATGCAATGTGAAGGCGGGCTTGGCGTTCTGTCCTGAAACCTCTATGACAATTATTCCTAAATATTTGGATAAATGTGATATGATCTTGTTAATGACCGTGCATCCTGGCCGCGGTGGACAAGCCTTTATGCCGGAAGTGTTGGAAAAGGTTCGTTTTACGCGCGAAGTTTGTGATAAACTTAAGATTCCAATGGACATCCAGGTAGATGGCGGGATCAATCCGGAAACAGCAAAAGACTGCATTGAGGCAGGCGCTAACATTCTTGTGGCCGGAACTTATTTGTTTCACGAGCCTAATATGAGTGAAGCCATACAAACACTGCGGCTTGCCACAGTGTAGCAGCATAAAGGGAAATATCATGGTGTTAAGCAATCAGATGAATCCAGGGATGACCATTTCGATCAACGGTAAGTTGTACCGCGTCGAATCGTGTGTAAAAGTCACAGTTCCTAAAGGAGCGCCTTTCATAAAGGCTAAACTTTGTGATTTTTCCACTCAGGAAATCGTGGAAAAAAATTTCAAGCTGGATCAGAACGTCAAAGATGTCTCCATGGCTGAACGCCATTTGGAATTTCTTTACCTTGAAGGCAAGGACTATCTTTTCTTAGACATCGACACCTTGGAACAGGTCTTGATTCCTTCGAAGGTTGTTGGAGAAAAAGTCAATTATTTAAAAGAAGGAATTTCATTAATAGCTTCTTTTTTTGGCGATACCGTTTTCGCTGTTGATTTACCTCAATTCTTAGAGTTAATGGTTGCAAAAACTGAAGAAACTAAGGCAAGCGCCGCTAATGGCGCGCGCATCGCCATACTGGAAACAGGCGCTAAAATTGAAGTCCCCCCATTCATTGATGTGGGCGATATCCTGAAAGTGGATACCATGACGAATGAATACATCCAACGCGTATAGAAGAGGAATACAGTGGAGATAAAACAGATAAAAGAATTGATGGCCGTGATGCAGCGCACCGGCACGAAGCGAATGGTTATTAAACGCGGCGATATCGAACTGGAATTAGAGCGCGAAGATAAACCATCCTCCCAAAGAATTACTGAATCGACGGCGGATCTGCTGGATGAGAATCCCTTGAAACATGAAATGGCTTTACATCGCGCCAATATGATGTTGTCTCACGGCGGTGAGATGCCAACAACGATCAATAATCCAGCTGCAGCGCTCAAAAAAACAGAATTGGATGGCGGCGGCGCATACGTCGCCTCCCCAATGGTGGGAACATTTTATGCCTCGGCTTCTTCTGATGATGCGCCGTATGTAAAAGTAGGCGACAAAATCGATAAAGACACTGTTGTTTGCATTATCGAGGCAATGAAAGTTATGAATGAAGTGAAAGCGGGAATATCAGGAGTTGTGGCTGAAATACTGATACAAAACGCTCATCCCGTAGAATTTGGCGCCAAACTATTTCGCATCACCCCCACTGCATAACCATGAAAAAAGTTTTAATCGCCAACCGCGGTGAAATCGCCGTACGCATTATCCGCGCCTGCTATGACCTGGGACTCCAAACCGTCGCTGTTTACTCCCAAGCCGATGCGGAAGCTTTGCACGTTTTGCATGCTGATGAAGCCATCTGCATTGGAGAACCCCCCTCTGCTCAGTCTTATTTGAAGATTCCCAACATCCTCTCCGCTTGTGAAATCACAGGCGCTGACGCTATTCACCCCGGTTACGGATTTTTAAGTGAAAATGCAAATTTCGCTTCTATTTGTGAAAGCTGCGGGCTGAATTTTATCGGTCCCTCTCCCGCGGCGATAGCGCTTCTTGGAGATAAAGCCAAAGCTAAAGCCACGGCTAAGAGCGCCGGCTGTCCCGTTATTCCCGGATCAGATGGCGTTGTGGCGGATATCAAAGAAGCCTTTGCTGTCGCTAAACGGATGGGATTTCCAATCTTCATCAAAGCTGTGGCGGGAGGAGGAGGCAAGGGCATCCGTGTTGCGCATAATGAAGAAGAACTCTCCAAATTTTTTATAGCGGCGCGCGCTGAAGCTGAGGCTAGTTTTGGCAATCCAGAGGTGTATCTGGAGAAAATGATTGTAAAACCGCGCCATATTGAAGTTCAAGTAGTAGGAGATAAACACGGCAATTATATCCATTTGGGTGAGAGGGATTGCACAATTCAGCGCCGTCGTCAAAAACTGATCGAAGAGGCGCCAAGTCCGATTTTATCAGCCAAATTACGCCAAAAAATCGGACAAGCCGCTGTTGATGTTGTAAAAGCCGCAAAATATTTCTCTGTCGGAACAGTGGAATTTTTACTCGACGAAAACCATAATTTCTATTTTATGGAGGTGAATACACGCATTCAAGTGGAGCACACTGTCACCGAGGAACTAACTGGGGTGGATCTTGTTCAAGAGCAGCTGCGTATTGCAATGGGTAAGGAGCTGCAATATCGCCAGCGCGATATTAATTGCAGCGGACATGTGATTCAATTTAGAGTGAATGCGGAAAATCCGGCCCATAATTTTGCGCCTTCACCTGGTCGTTTGGAGTATTATTTACCGCCTGGGGGGCCGCACGTTCGCGTTGACAGCGCATGTTATTCAGGATATCAAATTCCACCCAATTACGATTCGATGATTGCGAAACTAATTGTGCGAGGCAAGGATCGCAATCAGGCGATTGCGATCGGCAAACGCGCTTTGCGTGAGTTTCATATTGGCGGCGTGCATTCCACGATTCCTTTTCATCTCTATATGTTGGAAGATAGAAATTTCCTTGATTCCAAATTTGACCTAACATACATTGATGGTTTGATTGCAGAAGGTTGTCACTTTATTAATGAATGATCGTATAACATTTTAAAAAGGAGATGCAAAATGTCAGTTTTCCCCTCTTTTAGTCCCTTTCCTCCAATTGTTGTTCAGTCCAGTGATAATGCGCCGCCGTCGCAGGTTAGCAGCTCGGTTTATGACGTCCCGAAGAGTTCCACGGGCACGTTGCAGAATACTAGTGGCAATGTTCGTAGCGTTGTTCAGGCTCCTGGGATGCGCGGTGGACCTCCTGGGATCTACAATAAACCTCCCGGGATGTACAATAGATCTATAGAGGCTCCGCCTCTGCCTTTAATGCGAACGCCTACAGTGTCGTCTCGACTAAACCTCTATTTGTCGAATCCGATTCCAAGAGACCTCAATGGACGCCGGATTCAACCTGTTGCTGAACAAAAAGTCGAAAAAACTCCAGAAACAAAAGAACCTCCAACGACTGTAACAATGGCAAACGGGGTTCGACGCGCCATCTCGAAGCATCCGCATTCGCACCCACACAACCCACACAAAAAATGAATCGTAATGTCTAGCAAGGATTTGACGAGTTTCGAGGGGTGATTCAACGCAAAGGCGCAAAGATGCAAAGGCGCGAAGAGATTGAATCTATTACCAATTCCTAACAAGTAATTAATATATATAAATTAATATTTTTATATTTTCTAAATTAGCTACTTGTTAAATATTGGTAATAGATTCAATCTCTTCGCGCCTTTGCATCTTTGCGCCTTTGCGTTGAATCACCCCTTGAGACTCGTCAAATCAGAAGACCATTTTGTAGAATGTAATTGCTATGGCACAGGCCGGCAAGATCAGGATCGTGAGTCACGATGACGATGCTTTTATTTCCTCGCCGTGCAACATCCAGCAATAGGGTATGAATCTGGGCGGCGGTCTCCTTGTCAAGGTTGCCTGATGGCTCATCAGCAAAGATAATGTCCGGGTCATTGCAGAACGCGCGTGCAATGGCTACGCGCTGTTTTTCTCCTCCGGAGAGCAATTTCGCATTAAAATGCGCGCGCTCGGTTAAACCAACATGCTCCAGCAGTTCCTGGCCGCGCTGGTAAGCTTCACTGCCTTTGCTGATATCGCGTCGGGCAATGCATGCAGGCATAAGCGTATTTTCCAAGGCTGTATAATCTTCCAAAAGGTGAAAAAATTGAAAAATAAAGCCGATATGTTTATTGCGAATTTTCGATTTGTTTAGGCGCGTTACAGGTTGCTCAGCGATTTCTAAAACACCGCGACAAGGTGTTTCCAAAGCGCCTAGCAGTTGCAGCAGCGTACTCTTGCCCTCTCCGGAACGACCTGTAATCGCTACAGCCTCTCCTTGATGCACTGTCAAATCGATCCCGCGTATTATAGACGCCTTAATGGGATGGTAAAAAGTCTTATGTAAATTTTGAGCTTTTAAGGCGATTTTTCTGTTCATCTGATTATTCCGACCTAAGAATTGAAGAGGGCTTAAGCATGCTTGCTTTGGCGGCTGGAATCAATCCAGCAAGGAGCGAAATAATCGTAGTGGCGATCACGACAAAAATTAAGGCTTCCACGCTCACTTCGCTTGGCAAGGTGTTTCCATAAAAAACAGGATTGAACAATTGATGCCCTTGCAGGCGGCTGATAAGGTCAAGCAATCCTTGCAAATTATGCAATGTCAAAATGGCGAGCGACATTCCCAGCATGCTGCCTACCATTCCCATCACCATGCCGCATAATCCGAAAATTAGAGCGATGCTTGTTGACGAAGCTCCCATTGAACGTAAAATCCCTATCTCTAATTTCTTGTCATTTACCAAAATAATCAACATCGAAATGATGTTTGAACAGGCCACAATGATGATCACCGTTGCAATCAAGGTCCATAAATTGCGTTCGCTATGCAATTGCTGGATGAGATCCTTTGTAAAATCAAATTCCCTATAAGTTTCAATGCGCCAATAACGGGCGATTCCGGCTTTATCAAAAGCCGCTTGCAGTTCCGCTTTAATCTGATCCGCTTGCTCCAGGTTGTCAAACCGAATGTTGATGCCATTGCTGAGCGTAGTGTCTTCCTGATTATGCGAGGCGCGGATTAAGCTTGTGACCTCTTGGGTCGCCAATACATATTTGCCGCCTATTGGAATAATGCCCGGATCATAAAAACCCGCTACATAAATGGGAAGTCGCTGCTCCTGCACGGAACTAATAGTTGGGGCAAAATAGGAGAGGTAACCTCTGTCTCCCATTAGAGTTCCCGCTTCCTTGAAACTTTTTGGCAATAAAATTCCATCTCCATTATGTGGATCGGAAGGAATAGTCAAATGAATCTCTTTGCCGTTTTGAATCGCATATGTCCATAACGGTTGATGCTGCGGAGACTGCTGATAGCGATGCATCACATCGGCTTGGCTAATCGCTAAGTGCCCATAAGAGACTTCGCCTTTCAGCGCGACTCCTTGCAACTGGAAAATTATATTAAAACGCACGTCACGGATATGACTTGCTTGCTCCAGCGAAGCCTGCGCTAGCTCAACAGGAAAAGAAACGCCTTGTTCAATCACAAGAGGAGTGGACAACGGAAGCGACTCCGCGATGTCGGCATGCAGCAATTTCATTTCGCCATTGACGATTTCAAGCTGTCCAATATAGGTTTTTTGCTTAGCGGCTTCGAGATTTTTTTGAATAAGAACAGCTTCATTTGCATGCGCCGGAACAATCAATTTGATGATGTGGTCATTTTTCAATGCCACTACAACGGTAAATTGCGCATGCGCCGGCAGCAGCCGCTTTGGAAGCATCCACCCTTGAGGCGGGGTTTTAAGTTCTTTGACGCGAACCGATCCAAAAAAACGCTGCAGCTGCTCTTTTGCCAGTCTGGCGTTTAACTGCGGAAGATCTTCAGGATTATCCTCCTGGATATTAGTAGAGGCTACAGTGAGCATAGAGAGGGTATTGTCAAGGTCCTCCGCTGTAGGCGGCAATAGAGCCTGCACGATGCTTGCATTATCGGGTTCCAATGACCCGACGTAGGCGGCTTGGGATAAAAATGCCTGATTTGGCTCTTCGCCGGCATGATTGCGCACAAGACGCAATCGCAAGTTGCTGACAGTCATTTCAAAATCATGCGCAGTTAGTCCCGGAACCCCTGTCAGAGAACCAATCGCTTGGAACGCCAGCTTCACCGGATCCTTGAGGGAGCCATCCAAATTGCGATCAGGGGCGTTCCAGTGTTTCGGAGGTTCTCCGTCGACATTCTCATCATACGGATCAGTTTGAGCCGCTATTAACTTTTCACCAATTGTTTTGAGAGTATAATTGGATTCGGCGCTGACGCTGTCGGCTTGATAATAATAGGAGTGGTAATAGGCTTCAGTAGGGGTGATGCGGACCGGGGCCGTGAGGGCGATTAATTTCTGGATCCAGCTTTTTTCCAAGCCGTGCGTGACCGAAAAAAAGACGACAATGAGCCAAACAACTAGGGCAATGACTAGAATGGAAATCAAGCTGATTATCGAAACAGACAGCTGTCGTCGGCGCGGAGCAAGGTACTTGAATGCAATGGACAACTCAAACATAACACCAAGCGCTTACAAAATTAATGTCTGGACTGCTTTTCAGGGCATGGTTCAAATCAGGGCAACACTTTCTATGTCGTCCTTACAGGACTCAAGCGCTTGTTGGAATAACCCAGGCCTTCGCTCCGCTGCGACCTGGGCTGTAACATTCCGGTCTTTCAGACCTGTCTAAATTATTCCTAAAGGTCTGAAAGACCGGAATGTTACAGCCCAGGTCGCAGCGGAGCGAAGGCCTGGGTTATTCCAATAAGCGCTTGAGTCCTGTAAGGACGACATAAAAAATGTTACTTGTTTTGCTTATTTTTGAACTACGTCCTTTTAAGAGTCTAAATTATTTAGTCTCTTTGAATATAACGTGCTCGCGGACAACTGGATCATATTTTTTAAGTTCCAATCGCTCCGGCGTCTGCGTCTTATTTTTTTTTGTAAAATAATGATGATGACTTTTTGAACTTTTTAATTTGATGTTTTCTCGTTTACTGGCCATTCTAAGCTCTCCAAATAGTGTTTATTAAGAACAAGATCATACGAAATTGTTTCATTAAAAATCAAGTCAAACAGTAATTTTTCAGCAATCGTTCCATATATTGCGTGAAAAAGCGTCAATTTCCAGGGCGTCGCCGGAGCCGCGATCGCGATAAATATGATAACCTAAGCCGGCGATCATGGCGGCATTGTCAAGGCTTAACCCTGCTGAAGGCCAAAGCTGTTGCAACCCAGGGCTGTTGTCCGCAAACATTTTACGCAGCCATTGGTTATTGGTGACGCCGCCTCCAAATAACAGCGTGGAGCATCCGCATTGAGCGGCAGCCAGCCCTGCTTTGCGAATAACATCTTTAAATGCAGCATGTTGGAATGAAGCGGCGATATCGTTTTTGTTCTGCGGTGAAAGTGTTTTTTCTTGGCTTGCATATAAAACGGCCGTTTTCAAGCCGCTGAAAGAAAAATGAAGAGGTTTGCTTTTGACTTGACCGGCCTTAAAAGGGTAGGCCAAAGGATCGCCTTGGCGCGCTAAAGCTTCAATTTGCGGACCGCCCGGATAGGGAAGCCCTAAGATTCTTGCTGTTTTGTCAAAGGCTTCTCCGATGGCGTCGTCAACTGTTTCCGCAATGAGAGCGTGTCGTCCCGGAGCGAGCATCTGCACCAAAGCGGTATGGCCTCCGGATAAGACGACGCCGAGACAGGGGTAGGAGACTGGCCGTTCATGCGACATGAGGGTGGCGTATAGATGCGCTTCGATGTGATTGACGCCAATAAATGGAATGCCTAGGGATAAAGATAGAGCTTTGGCGGTGTTGAGTCCAATAAGCAGGGCTCCGATCAGTCCAGGACCTTGAGCGACTGCAATTAGGTCAATATTGGCAAGGGTGACGCCGGCCTGTGAAAGAGCTTGATCGATTACGGGAATGATGATATCGACATGGCGGCGGCAAGCCAATTCCGGGACGACTCCGCCATATTCCGCATGTAAATCAATCTGGGATGACACAACATTGCATAGAATTCGCCGGCCATCCGCTACGATTGCGCAGGCTGTCTCATCGCATGTGCTTTCCAATCCTAAAACCAACATGCCCAATATGATAGCTCATCCCTGATTTTCTAAACAACTGGGTTTGTAACTGGGTTTGTAGCGTAGACTTCAGTCTGCGCTTGTTTACGCAGGTTTTAACCTGCGTTTGTTTTTGCGGGTTTCAACCCGCAAAGCAGGATGGCGCATGAAAACTACTGTAAGGGTACGCTTCGGCCTGCGTGGTTCAGGGCCAGAGGACAGCTACTAAGAATTGGAGAGGATTCGAAGATAACGCTCTCTTGTGTCCTGGTCAGGAATCAACGTCGCAACAGTGATTGCTCTGTTAATGTTGCCAGCCTGCGTTAAAGCTTTAGCAATATCTTGAAGAGCCCACCCTCTTACAATCTCGTTAGGAATCGACGTCGCAACAGCAATTGCTCTGTTAATGTTGCCAGCCCGCACTAAAGCTTGAGCAATCGCTCGAAGAGCATACACGCTTTCGAGCTCGTCAGGAATGAGATTAGCTTCATCTATTCGTCTTTCAATTGCAGACAACTTAAAAATATCTTCCATGGATTTGGGAGGTTGTATCTGATCCCTTAGATTATTTGCTGTTGGTGTATCCAAGGTTTTTATTACGTTGATTAATTGGTTTTTTACATCCAAAATATAGCCTTTCAGCAATAGCAAGTTGTTCTGAGGGGTTATGTTTTGAGAAATCTCTGTAAGTAAATTCTTTTCCACAGGGAATGTTTCTACATTTAAGTTCTGAATTAGAGACTGGATAAAATTCTTTATGGAAGAGAGCTCACTATCATTAGCTGCCGTTATTGCGCTGGTCTTCATTGTTTGGTTTACGGATGCAACAGCTTGTAGATCGCGCTGGTTCAAAAAGGAAAAAATTTGCTTAATGAGTTCTTTCGGTAAAGAGCCTATTGGGGGGGCAGTCCTTACAACGGGTTGTATTGTTCCCGAATTAGCAATTTCTATTTTAACAGTCTCTATTCTTGATGTCATAATAAATCTCCTTATATAATTGTTTAAATCATGACTATAGATTATAGCTATTTGTTTATTTTAGCTAGGCGAAAAATCAAAGGCTATTTTTTTGATTTTGGCTTTTTTTCGGACATTTATTTATGTAGCGTAGACTTCAGTCTGCGCTTGTTTACGCAGGTTTTAACCTGCGTTTGTTTTTGCGGGTTTCAACCCGCAAAGCAGGATGACGCATGAAAACTACTGTAAGGGTGCGCTCCGGCCTTGTCCGCTAACTTTGCTTTTTGCGGGTTGAAACCCGCAAAACAAACGCAGGTTAAAACCTGCGTAAACAAGCGCAGACTGAAGTCTACGCTACAGTGTCTAAGACATTTGAGGCTTTCAAATTATATCTATTTCAAGTAACTTATTATTAAAGGCGATCATGGCCGAAAAAGTCTTATAAGCGGAGGTTCTTTATGACAGCATCATGGGTAATGGTTGCCAACAGCAGCTCAGCGGATATTTTTGCTATAAACAATGGCCATGACATGGAGAGAATATATCATATTGATTTTCCAGATGGCCGAGAGAAAAGCGGCAAGATCTTGTCCGATAGGCCGGGTCGCAGTTTTGACAGGCGAGGAGGCAATCGACATGCCCTAGGAACTGAAGTCGATGTCCATATGCATGAACAGCAAATTTTTGCGCGTCAACTTGCCGAGCTCTTGCACAAAGCGAAATGCGATAATGAATTTTCCAAGCTAGCTTTGATCGCCCCCCCGCAATTTTTGGGAGAGCTTCGAAACATGCTTTCTGATTTAGTGAAGAAGTCAATCTATAAAGAAATCAATAAAGACATACCTGCCGCGCGTTCGGAACAAGAGCGCAAAGACAGCATTTGCAAATTCCTCGAATTGACTTCTTTAAAAACTCCCTAATGCAAATGCACTGTAAGATGTACGGATTTTCATTTGTTTTCTTTGCTAGACCTGCCGCAAAGGAAAAAACAACTTATGCAGTCCACGTGAAAAAGTATAGAAAGCGCTAACGGCAGCATGAAAATCGGGGAAAGAACCGCAACTCCCAGTCCCTTTAAAAACACTATACCTGTGTCACTCTCTAGTCCATTGCTTTTTCTTTCATCGTGTCGCGCCATTAGACATAGTAGGCCTATACAGAATAAGGCAATAGCTATTATTACAGCTATGCTTAAAGGGTTACTGGCTACCGAAAAAACAATTAAAAAGACTTTAACGATTCCAATAAAACCTGCAATGCCTGTGCATACTAGAAAACCTATTTGTAAATTATCAGTTTCAGTCTCTTCTCCTCTCGCGTTTTGCATTGCTTCATTTTGCATTTTCCGGACTGGCTCATTTGAATGGAAGTGTCTTGGCAATTCAACCACGGGATGTAATTCAAATTCCCTAGCTTTATTTATTATAGGAACCGACATAAAACTTCTCCTGCGATATTATTATTTATGAATAAAGTGATTATATCAAAAATTTAATTTAATAGCAAAGAAATAATGTAAATAATGAAATCTAAAAGATATTAATTTATTTAAACTAAATTAATAACTAGTGGAATCCAACCGGACTTTTCCATGGAAAATCCAATACACGGAAACGGTATAAGTCAAGACGATAGGAATCCCTATAATCGCCATCAGCATTAAAATTTCCAACGTCAATTGAGAAGATGACGAATTAAATATCGTTAGGCTCAGGTTGGCCGGGTCATTGCTGGCGCGCACGATGTTGGGGAATGTGCCGATGGCATAGAGAGACATCAGGCAAAGAATATTCACGCAAGAGGAAGCGAACGCCATGCCATCTCGTCCACGTTGGATTTCACGTGGAATGTTTGCAATGGCGAACATATTGATCAATCCCACAATAAAAAATTGAGGCCTCTCTTTAATCGTTTCCGTCATATGAGGCATATAGATCAATGTCGTCATTGTAGCAACCGCGTAACACATAATAAAAAAAATGATGGAAGGATTAACCCATTCACGAAGTTTATCGTGGAGTTCTCCTTCCGTCTTCATTAAGATATAAATGGCGCCATGCATGCTGAAAAGGGCTACCGCCATGACTCCGATCAACAATGAATAGGGATCCAGCAGATCGAAGAGATCTCCGGTGAATTCTTTATGAGGTCCCAGAGGTATTCCACGAATCATATTGCCTATGGCTATGCCTAATGAAAGAGCGATCAGCAGGCTCGCTAAGCTAAATAAGACATCCCACGTCCAGCGCCACCACGCCATCGGCTGCTTGCTGCGGAATTCGATGGCCACCGCCCGAAAAATAAGAGAGCTCAACAGCAACATCAAAGGCTCGTAAAAGCCTGAACAAAGCGTTGCATAGACATGCGGAAATCCGGCAAACAGAGCTCCACCCGCCGTGACCAACCAGACTTCATTTCCATCCCAGACCGGACCAATTGAATTAAGCATAACGCGACGTTCTTCATCTTTTTTTGAAAAGAGATGCAGCATCCCTACGCCTAAATCAAAACCATCCAAAATGGCGTAACCCGCCATCAGAATGACAATCACGACAAACCAAAGAGCTTCTAAGTCAACCAGGATGTTGTTCATGCGAAATCTCCTTCATTGCGATATGTTGCTGATGATAGGGCGTGGAATTTTCGATATCAATAGGGCCATGTTTGAATTTTTCTGTAAGCAGATAGATGAATAAAATAAATAATAACGAATAAACGACGCCAAACATGATAATGGAGCCTAAGACCTGATTTGCAGTGACGATTTTAGATAAGCCTTCAGAAATGCGCAGCAGATCTTGTACGATCCAAGGATAGCGTCCCATCTCGGCGGTCATCCATCCGGCTTGATTGGCGATTTGGGGGAAAATGACGGAGACGACTAAAAGTCGGAGCGCCCATGTGCATGTGAACAAGCGTCGCCGTCGCCATAGAGACAGCGCTAAAATTGTCGACAGCAGCATCAAAACCCACATTGCAATCATCAGATGATATGTTTGAAAGACAACGGCTACATTGGGCCAGTCCTTTTTTGGAAATTGATCAAGGCCTTTAATTTCCGCCGACGTATCGTGAAAAGCCAAGAAACTAAGCGCCTTAGGAATGGACAGCTCATAATCGACTTTCTCTTGCGCCGTATTTGGAAGGCCAAACAATGAGAGCGAAGCCCCCCTCTCGGTGTGATATATTCCTTCAATCGCCGCTAGTTTGGCCGGCTGATTGACCGCCACGCCGCGCGCGGAGGAATCTCCGCTCACGCCCTGAAGAAGAACAGCGATCACTGCAACGGTTAAGCCCGCTTTCAACGAAATTGTGGCGAATTCTATGAATTTATTTTTTAGAATGTAGTATGCGGATAAACTAATCACTAAAAAAGCTCCCGCTAGCCAGCATCCGATGACGGTATGCGCCAGCCGATCCATGGAGGATGGATTGAACACCATGGCCCAAAAATCGATGATTTCCGCGCGGGCGTCCACGCCTTCTCCAACGATATGGTATCCAGCGGGAGTTTGCATCCAAGAATTGGCGACAACGATCCAAATGGCGCTGAAGTGGGCTCCTAAACAAACCATGAGCGTGGAAAAAAAATGCATTTTTGGTCCGACGCGGTCCCATCCGAACAGAAGGATGGCTAGAAAGCCTGATTCAAGAAAGAATGCAAACACGCCTTCAGCGGCAAGCGCGCTTCCAAATACGTCGCCAACATAGCGTGAATAGGAGGCCCAATTAGTGCCGAATTCAAATTCCATGACAATCCCCGTAGCCACTCCAATGGCGAAGGTGAGCGCGAAAACCTTTGTCCAGAACTTCGTCGCTTGTTTGTAGGCGGGATCTTTGGTTTTTAAATATTGAGCCTCGATGATGACCAGGATTAATCCCAATCCGATGCTCAATGGAGGATAGATGTAATGGAACATAATCGTCAGAGCGAATTGAAGGCGCGCTAAAATTTCAACATCCATGATTTTCTCCGTTCCCCAAATAAAACAAGTTACAACGTAAAGAAAATTGTATTTTACAAGAATATAAATATTCTCAAAACATTGCATTTTTGATATGCTTGCTTACACGCGAAGCGATTATTTCTTTGCCTAGGAAGACAAAAGTTTGATGTTTTAATCATTTTTGCATCATTATTTCTCTCATTATGTAGCCCACACTAAGGTGTAGCGAGCCCAAGCGAGCGGAACCGCAGGTGTGG
>JABDEO010000066.1 GCA_013287015.1 Chlamydiota bacterium | reverse complement strand
TATTTTCCTTCGCCAGTTGACGATGAACCTGTTTCCAGACTGTGGTGATCTTCATTATCTCATGGGGCGGCGCATGTTTCGCAAAGTCTTTTTCATAAGCATTTAAAATTTCCAATTGAATTTCTCTGACAACACTCAATTTTTCAGTCTTGGCATATTCGGCGACGGCCTCTGGCATTCCTCCAATAAAAAAGTAAAATTTCAATAGTTGGATTAACTTCTCATGCATTGGATTTGGAATCGGCTCATAGGTGTGATATTCTTCTAAAAATAACCGTGTTTTTTCTTGACCCAAGGCAGAGAGAAATTCGAAAAACGTCAAGGGATACAAGTGAAGAAAGTTGACCTTTCCAACGGGAAAGCCTCTTTCTCCGGCTGTTTTAACGCCTAAAAGTGAACCTGCGGCGACAACATGATATTCGTTCGCTTCTTCGCAAAAATATTTCAGACTATTGAGCGCTTTCGGGCAGTTTTGAATTTCATCAAAAATCAGCAGAGTATTATCGGGTTCGATCTCTATTTCCGTATGAATGCTGATGATTTTTATGAGTTGCTTGGGGTCCAAAGCTCCTTCGAAATATTGAGCGAGTTTTTCATCTCTTTCAAAATTCAGGTAAGCCATTTTCTCGTAAGATGTTTTACCAAAATACTTTAGAGAATACGTTTTCCCAACCTGTCTAGCCCCGTTTAATATTAATGGTTTGCGTCGTGTGGATCGTTTCCACTTTTCAAGCAGCTGATAAATGTCTCTCTTCATCTCCTCAATATGAACGATTTCTAGACAAAAAGCAACTATTCCTTCATGAAATGTGATGATCTTATGCGTTTTTCATTGGAAAAACGTGATATATTACACGTTTTTCAAATGAAAAACGTGTAATTCATGTTGCAATCTTCGCGCTTGTCTGCTGAATTAATCGGGAGAGCTGACTGATTAGATAAAGCGGCACAGATAAAATGCGATCATGAAAGGAAAGGGGATGCTGCGAGATGCGCACGCCAAAAGGTTGTCGCTTATCAGAAAGAAACTGAGCCAACGATTTGAGACTGCCTGTCGCGCCGGCTTTCACCTCAATAGGAATGATTTGCCGTCCAACTTGAATGACATAATCCACTTCCGCTATGGAGCCCTTTTTTTCTCTTTCCCAGTAAAATAATTGTGAGTTTACGTAAGGATCAGCATATGCCAGCAATTCCTGACCAACCAGTTGTTCCGCCTGCGCGCCCGCATTGATTTGAAGCAACTGAGTATCCCACACTGTTTGAAACTCGAGTTTATCGGCGCAGTTCACAAGACCTATATCTAAAAACAGCAATTTGAATTTATTTTCTTTGGCATGGGCCATTAAAGGAATGCCTGAAGCGCTCGTAGCGGTCACCTTATGAAGCAAGCCCGCCCAACCCAACTGCTCCAACGCAATTTTAAGATCTGCAGAACGATGTTCCGGACTGACATGGCTGTATTTAAAATGTTGAGAAACTAATCCTGGCGCTTTTTCAAAAAACAGTTGGACTTGTTTGTATTGTGTTTTCGTTGCATATTTTGGAAAATCAGAACGATACGTTTCCAATAAACTACCTAAAAGAAGTTGGCATTCTAAAAATGAATGCGTATCTAAAAAACGTCTTACAATCATGGGCATGCCGCCGATGAGAATGTACTGTCGTAGAAGGGTAAGCAGCTGTTCGTGAATAACAGGTTCAATGATTTGATCTACATTAACTTGATCCATAAATTCAATAAGTCTGTCATGGTTTTGACTACTTAAGTATTCATAGAATGACATCGGTTTGAGATAAAGGAATTGCACGCGTCCGACAGGAAATGAGAATTGTTCTTCATGAAGGGCGAATTCAAGCAGAGATCCTGCAGCGATCACATGAAGCTCCGGCAGCTTCTCCTTAAAATAACGCATAGCCATAATCGCTTTAGGACAATTCTGTATTTCATCCAGAAAAAGCAAAGTTTTACCGGGGATGATCCTCGTTTTACATAGAATTTCTAATTTAGCGCAGATAGAAAGCGGATCAAGAGTATCAAAACATGCTGCAAGTTCAGGACGAAACTCGAAATTGACAACAACTAATGATTCAAAATGCTCATTTCCGAACTTCTCAACTGTAAAACTTTTTCCAACTTGTCTTGCTCCGCGTAAAATAATAGGCAGCCGATCAACTTGATCTTTCCATTTTTTCAAAATAGGTTCAATTGTCCTACGCATAAATATATCCCCCGTTTTGGCATGGTTCAAACCAAGGTAACACTTTTTTATGCCGTCCTTACAGGACTCAGCTCTTTATTTGTATGACCCAGGCCTTCGCTTCGCTTCGACCTGGGCTGTAATATTTCGGTCCTTCGAACCTGTGTAAACTATTCCTAAAGGTCCGAAGGACCGGAATGTTACAGCCCAGGTCGAAGCGGAGCGAAGGCCTGGGTCATACAAATAAAGAGCTGAGTCCTGTAAGGACGGCATAAAAAAGTGTTATCCATTTGCGCTTATTCTTGAACCATGCCCCTGTTTTTCTTTATCTTACAAGAAATGCTATTTTATGGGGGATGTTTTATCGAAATACTCGTTGTTTTATGGGGGGTGTTGCAGAGAAGCTTAATTTCGGGCACGGGCGCGCATCCTATTACCCATAAGTTAAAAAATGAGCGCTTACCCCTCTCTGTGCGCTCTGTGGGCTCTGTGGTGGATATAAAACCTTAAATTGAATCATATTAAAGCTCTTTGGCTACCACAGAGCCCACAGAGCGCACAGAGAGGCGTAAGCGCTCATTTTTTAACTTATGGGTAATAGGACGCGGGCGCGTTTAACCAATTCTTACACGATGTTTAAAAACTACCGGCCTTTATCGGCCTTTGCGGCTGATTTAATAAGGCTTTCTCGATGCAATGGAAACACTTCCTGATCGACAAGAACAAGATGATCCCCTTCAACTGTGACGAGGCAGCGGCGCCCCTCATTGGGGTTGACCAGCACCTTTTCAGCAAGCGGATCTTCAAGATATTGCTCAATGGTGCGACGCAATGGCCGTGCGCCCATCTCCGGTTGGAATCCTTTCTCAACAAGAAAGTTTTTCGAGGCGTCATCCAAGGTGATGAAGAGCTGACGTTTGTTGATGCGCGCTTGCAATTTTGTTACCTCCAGTTCAATGACGCGGAGCAATTCAACTTTGTTGAGAGGATGGAAGATGATGATATCATTGAGGCGGTTAAGAAATTCAGGTTTGAACTGTTTTTTTACAGCCGCCAGAATTTTTTCCTTAATTTGTTCATAGTCCAAAGACTCCTCTCGCGCGCCAAAGCCGACTTCAGAGCCTTTCCGAATAAGGTCGGCTCCGACATTGGATGTCATGACAATGATCGTATTGCGGAAGTCTATTTCCCGACCAAAGGCGTCTGTCAGCCGTCCCTCTTCCAAAATCTGCAGTAAGATGTCCAATACATCAGGATGGGCTTTTTCAATTTCATCAAACAGCACAACCGAATATGGACGTTGACGCACTTGCTCTGTTAATTGTCCACCCTCTTCATGACCGACATAGCCCGGAGGCGATCCTGTCATCCTGCTGACAGCGAATTTCTCCATGTATTCGGACATATCCACTTGGATTAAAGCGTCTTCTCCGCCAAACAACTGTATGGCCAAAAGGCGGGCCAAGAGCGTTTTACCCACCCCAGTTGGACCCAAGAACAAAAAGGCGCCGATCGGGCGTTTTGGATCTTTAATGTCGGCCCGGCTGCGGCGGATAGCGCGGCAAACTGTGCGCACAGCCTCATCCTGCCCGATGATGCTTTGCCGCAAGTGCTCTTCCATATGCATCACTTTTTGCGTTTCTCCTTCGGTCAAGCGGTCAAGAGGGATGCCCGTTTCTTTAGCGACCACTGTGGCGATGTCTTCAGCGGACACCATGACTTCGTGCTCTTCTTTGTTGACTTCCCACTCGGCGCGCACCTTTTTTTGCTGATCGATGAGCGTTTTCTCTTTATCGCGTAATTTTGCCGCTTTTTCATATTCCTGTTTGCTGATCGCGTCTTCCTTCGCAAGACGCGTATCTTCAATTTCCGCATCGAGTTTGCTAAGGTCAAGCGGCTGATTCATCATGGCGATACGCATTTTAGCGCCGGCGACGTCCATTAAATCGATCGCTTTATCGGGTAAGAAACGTCCATGGACATAGCGATCGGAAAGAACAGCGGCGGCTTCTAAAGATTCCGGTTCATAGAAGCACTTGTGATGCTCTTCATATTTGTTTTTTAAACCGCATAAAATTTCAATTGTTTCCAAAATGCTCGGGGGTTTTACGAAAATCTTCTGAAACCGTCGTTCCAAAGCCGCATCTTTTTCAATGTGCTTGCGGTACTCATCGGAAGTCGTTGCGCCGATGCACTGGATTTCTCCGCGCGATAAAGCCGGCTTAAGAATATTGGAAGCGTCGATGGCTCCTTCAGCCGCTCCAGCTCCCACAATGGTGTGCAATTCATCAATAAATAAAAGAACGTTGCCATTCTTCTTGATCTCATCCATCACCGCTTTGATGCGTTCTTCAAATTGTCCGCGGTACTTGGTTCCAGCGATCATCAGAGGCAGGTCAAGCGTGATCAGCCGTTTTTTGCGAAGATTATCAGGAACTTCCCCCTTGACGATAGCCTGCGCCAACCCCTCAACGATAGCTGTTTTTCCTACGCCGGCCTCCCCTACCAGAACCGGATTGTTCTTGCGGCGGCGGCAAAGAATCAAAATCAGTTTTTCAACTTCCTCCTTTCGGCCGATGACAGGGTCCATTTTGCCTTCGCGGCACATCTCAGTCAAATCATGCCCATACGCTTTTAAAGCGGGCATCTTATCGCTGCCATTGGTGTTTGTCTTTTCAAATGGTTTATTCTGCGCGCCGGCGCCTGCGGAGGCTGTCGCGCCGGAGCTTCCGGCGGTGGGTCCGCCGATAGGCGGCAATTGCAAGTTAAAGGTTTCAAGTTCCTTAAGGACCTCTTTGCGCACTTCTTTTAGGTTGACGTTAAGGTTTTCAAGAACCTGCGCCGCCACGCCGTCTGTCTGCCGCAGGAGTCCTAAGAGCAGGTGTTCAGTTCCGACATAATTGTGGTTAAGATTTGCAGCTTCTTCATTGGCGTACTCGAATACTTTTTTAACTTTTCCGGTTAATGCAGGGTCTCCATAAACCTGGATCTCAGGGCCGTATCCGACCAGCTTTTCAACTTCATTGCGGACGGTGTCGAAATCGATATTCAGGTTGCGCAGAACATTGACCGCAACGCCTTGACCTAGTTTTAATAATCCAAGCAGAACGTGTTCTGTGCCTAAGTAATTGTGATTTAAGCGTTGCGCTTCCCGTTTAGCTAACTTGATGACTTGTTTAGCGCGATTGGTGAATTTATCAAACATAAGATATCTCTCTGATTGTTTTTCAAAATGAAGCGTCTCTAAATTTGAATTTAGATGTCAGCCAATTTTTTTGTAAATCGTTATTCTCATTATTCTGAATTCTGGCGTCTAAATTCCAGCTTCTGTATGCTGAAAGAAAACTCCGTTTAACAGCAGGAAATATTCACACAATGATGGATGCAGAACTTAAACAAATATTGAGCAAAACCGCCAATACAATTCGCGTATTGGCAATGGAAGCGGTGCAAAAGGCGGATTCAGGACACCCTGGCCTCCCCATGGGATGCGCGGAGATCGGCGCCTATCTATATGGATGCGTATTGAAACACAACCCAAAAAATCCAAAATGGATGAATCGCGACCGCTTTATCCTCTCCGCAGGCCACGGCTCCATGCTGCTCTACGCCTGTTTGCACCTTGCCGGCTTCAATCTCTCCCTAGAGGAGATCAAAAATTTTCGACAGCTTCATTCGCATACGCCTGGACACCCTGAGTCCCGTGAAACCGAAGGAGTCGAAACCACTACAGGACCTTTAGGACAAGGACTTGGAAATGCGGCGGGGACGGCCCTAGGTTTAAAAATGCTCGGAGCGCGTTTCAATACCGCGGAACACGTTATTTTTGACAGCAAGGTGTTTGTTCTGGTGGGCGACGGCTGCATCATGGAAGGGGCAACCTCAGAAGTGTCATCGCTTGCCGGACATCTCAAGCTCGACAACTTGATCGTCATTTATGATTCCAACCATGTTTCATTAGATGGACCTCTCAACGAATGTTGTTCTGAAAACACTAAAATGCGCTACCAAGCATATGGATGGGACGTTTATGAAGTCGACGGCGCTGACCTTGACGCCCTTCAAACAACAATAACGCGAGCGCGTGAAAAACAGCAGCGGCCTTGCCTGATTATTGCAACAACGATCATCGGAAAAGGCGCCCCCAACAAAGCGGGCACCTATAAAGTTCACGGCTCTCCATTGGGCGCCGAAGAGGTGAAGGCTGCAAAGACGGCTTTGGGTTGGCCGGAAGAAGCTTTTTTCATCCCGCAATCGGTGCGCGATTTCTTTAAAAAAAAACTAGCCCAGGATGTGGCGGCGGAACAGGCTTGGAACAAAAAATTCGACGCCTGGGCCAGGGCCTATCCGGACAAATTGCGCGAGTATGAGGCGATGGCCCATTTGCGGCTTCCTAATGATCTGGAGGAAAAACTAAAAGCGATTCAAACGCCCACATCTGTCGCCGGTAGAAAAGTTTCTCAAGATGTAATCAATGCGCTTGCAGATCTTTTGCCTCAGCTGATTGGCGGTTCGGCCGACCTCTCATGCTCGGATCTGACAATGATGAAAAAATTTCCTGTCATCACTCCGGGTGTATTTACAGGACGCAACATCAAATTCGGCGTGCGCGAATTTTGCATGGGAACCATGGCCACAGGATTGGCTCAAACGCGCATGTTCACGCCGTTTGTCGGCACATTTTTGACTTTCTCTGATTACATGCGCAACGCCATTAGGCTCTGCTCTTTAATGAAAGAACAGGTGATCTATCAATTCACCCACGATTCCATCTTCCTTGGAGAAGATGGTCCGACGCATCAGCCGATCGAGCAGCTGGCTTCCCTCCGGGCGATTCCCAACTTGCATGTGATCCGCCCGGCGGACGCGCATGAGGTGAAAATGGCCTGGATAGCGGCCTTGCGCTACGCAGGACCGACGGCGTTGGCGCTTTCCCGCCAAAACCTTCCTGAACTGCCCCAAACCGATGTTTCCTATGCCAATGGAATGGGACGCGGAGCTTATGTGATCAAAAAAGAAAATGGTCCAGCTGATTTTACTTTGGTTGCAACCGGATCTGAGGTGTGGCTGGCCCTGGATGTCGCAGCTGAATTGGAAAAACTGGGAAAAGAGGTGCGTGTCATCTCCATGCCATGCTGGGAAATTTTTGAACAGCAAGGTCCCGAATACAAAAAAAGCGTTTTTGGAGCCAATACAGGTCGTCGCGTAAGCATCGAAGCGGGCGTTTCCCAAGGATGGCATAAATACATCGGAGCCGATGGCGTTGCAATCTGCATGGAAGGGTATGGGGCTTCAGCCCCTTATCGCCAGCTGGCGGCGGAGTTTGGCTTTACCGTCGAATCGATCCTGGATAGAATTTTGTAAAACGCTAAATCTATGAACGATCTTTTATTGCAAGCGTTGCAAGGCCGCAATGCCGGGCGTCCCCCGATATGGCTGATGCGGCAAGCGGGGCGATATATGCCCGAGTATCGCGCCTTGCGGGCTAAACACTCTTTTTTAGAGATGTGCCGCAATCCCGAATTGGCGGTTGAAATCACTCAACTGCCTGTCCGCGTGTTTGAAATGGATGCAGCCATCCTTTTTTCAGATATTTTAGTGGTCGCTGAAGCCTTAGGGGTTGGCTTGCGTTTCGAAGATAAGCTTGGTCCAATCATTGAACGACCCCTGCGCAACGCTCAGGATGTGGACCAACTGCCGCAAGTGGAAGTTTCAGAAAAACTTGATTATGTCGGTCAAGCCGTACGTCAGCTTCGCACTTGTTTAAAAGCTCCCTTGATCGGTTTTTGCGGAGCTCCCTTCACGGTCGCCAGCTATATGATTGAAGGGGGCTCCAGCCGCGACCTTAAACGCACAAAACAATGGATGCTGCGTGATCCGGCCAGTTTTCATCGATTGCTCTCAAAAATCGCTGACTGCACAATCGCCTATCTCCGGCTGCAAATTGAATCAGGAATCCAAGCGATTCAAATTTTTGATTCTTGGGCGCACTTTCTCGGACATATGCAATTTCGGGAATTTTCATTAGCTTATTTAGAAAAGCTGCTGCAGGGCGTTCATGCGTCCAAAATTCCTGTCGTCTTGTATTGCCGCGGATCTTCCGTATTCGCACAACAAATGGCGGCTCTCAATCCGGCGGCCATCAGTTTGGATTGGCAGGTCGACATCACGCAGTTGCGCCAGACGATCCCTGCAACGGTTGCCCTGCAAGGCAACCTAGATCCGGATATTTTATATGCAGAGCCATTTGTGATTCGTCAAGAAGCGACTCGCATTTTAAGGGGCATGCGTCGGGATAAAGGGTATATTTTCAATCTTGGCCATGGCGTTCATCCGGACACTCCAACAGACGCTGTAAAAATCCTCGTAGAGTGTGTGAAATCGTCATGAACAATGATCATGATGTAGTCATCCTAGGGGCGGGAATCAGCGGGTTAGCCCTGGCATGGTTTTTAAGGCGGCGCGGAGTTTCAGTTCTCATTATTGAAAAAAGCACGCGGACTGGAGGCTGGATCCAAACTGTCGAAAAAGACGGCTTCCTCTTTGAGTTAGGGCCGCACAGCTGCCGCGCCGCCGGCAACGGGTATATCACCTTGCAGCTCGTTGAAGAGCTTGGTTTGCAAAATCAGATAGTGATCGCAGACCCGGCCGCCCGCAAAAAATATCTTTTCGTCGATAAAACGCTGGCTCAGTTGCCGACTAATCCTCTTTTTTTTCCATTTTCCTCCCTGACGCGCGGACTTTTAACCGCCGCCATTCACGACTGGCGCACACCCCCAAACGCTTGTAAAGATGAAAGCATTTATGATTTTATGGCGAGGCGTTTTAGCGTGGAAATCGCGGAAAAATTAGTCGATCCTATAGTCTCGGGCATTTATGCGGGTGATATGCGCCGGCTGTCCATTGCATCTTGTTTTCCTGCGATTCATCAACTGGAACAGCAATATGGATCAGTGACGCGTGGATTATTCAGCAAACGTAAACCCAAAGAGCCTGTCAGCGCCTTTGTGCGCAATGCTCAGCGTGCAGGAATATTTTCATTTCGCAATGGCATGGAGACTTTAACGGATGAATTAAGCAAGCGTTTAAACGCCTCTATTGTCACCTCATGTTTTCCCAAAAATTTACATTTCGATTCAAAGGGCGTTGATATTGAATTGTCCAATGGTCAGATGACGCGCGCCTCTCACCTTATTTCCACATTGCCTGCCCATTCTCTTGCAAATTTGTTGGCTCCTTACCAGCAGAAGCTCGCAGGCATGCTGCAAGAGATCGAAAGCGCTTCCGTTGCAATGGTGCATTGCGGCTACCGTCAACAGGTATTGAAAAAATCGGGTTTCGGCTATTTGATCCCTTCTCAAGAAAATGAAAAGATTTTAGGCGTCATCTGGGATTCATGCGTATTCCCAGGGCAAAATCGACATCCCTCAGAAACGCGATTAACGGTCATGATGGGAGGAAGCCATCGTCCAGAGTTGTGTGCGTTCGATGAACAAGCACGTGCGACTGCCGCTCTTCAATCGATTGAAAAACATCTGGGCGTTAAAACCAAGCCTGATGTCGTTCACCACGCGATCGCCTGGCGCGCTATTCCGCAATATCATGTGGGATATTCGCAAAAGATTGAACTTATAAAGCGCTTGCTTGCAGAACTTTCTCCGCGCATTTCATGTATAGGCAGCTCTTTCTTTGGCGTCTCGATCAATGACTGCATCGAGAACGCCAAAAAAAGAGCGGAAGAAACCAATTGTCTGAGAAACAACGATTACACTATGTAAAATAACTACTACTTGCATATCAATTTACAGCAACAAGAAATAATGTTGTCAGAATTTGAACGTCCACGGGCAAAATGAATACTATAAGAAGGTCTGCGCGTCATATCCGCTACTAAATTTCCTACTACACCCACCAATGATTCACCACGCGAACCCTTAATTTCCTGTTCTCTTTTATTTCTGTGTTCCTGTGAATATTTTATTTGTTCTCTTCCAGAATTAAGATCATAATCCAAACGATGCATGATTTGTTGTATCCGAGACACCATATTATCTAATGTGTATACATCTATTGCACCGTTAGTTTTATCATGCCGTTTCTTTTTAAACCAGTCGGAAAGATTTCTTATTTTACTCGGATCTAAAAGATCTATTCTTAAAATTTCCTTCTCTCTTTTTAATTGAGCTACGCAATCATCTTTTGTCCATCCATTTAATTCTTGTTGACTACATTTGCTGACGAATGTAATTAAGCTATCAATTGTTTGTGTTAAACCATTTTTTGCAGCTACAAGATTTTTATTGCTAAGTTCTCGATTATAAATTAATCCATTATTAGCATTGTTGCACTCAATATTTTTATAAACGATAGCGGACATATTAAATTCTCCTTCTTAAATATAAAAGATATGAAATTAAAATGACAAATCATTACCAAAATTGATAGCACAACATAACGCCATTGTACGAAAAACAATTGATTTTATTCAACTCTAATTTATTTACAGGGTGCAATTAAAAATGAGAGGCTAAAGAAAGTAGCCAGGGCGTCTCGCCCTGATCGCGCGTATTATCTTCAATGTTTTTGCCTACAAAGCAGGGCGGGACGCCCTGGCTACCTTCCTTAGTCCTATTAACATCGTTCCTTCTTTGAGCAAAATATCCAATTTGTGTTGCTACCCAACAGCCCATGCGGGAATAAAACAAATATGACGTTCTTTATCGATTGAGAAATCTCCCCGGTAAATATAATATCCCCATTTTGCTCTTGACTCTTCCGTTAGGAACTTATTTAAATTTCTCAATTTTTTCATATCTGGCGTCGTGCTGTAAGTCACCTCAAAGGGGTAAACGAAGGGTTTTTTTTCAACGATAAAATCAACTTCTGCGCCCGATTCGAGTTTCCAAAAATAAATTTCAGATCGCATAGGATCTCTTGCAAGCCAAACACTGAGTTCGTTTAGAAACCAGTTCTCAAATCGATGCCCTATCAGTCCACTAGAAGCCAAAGTCTTGTATTCAACTAGGCCGGTAAGAACCGAAACGAGTCCATTGTTCCTCAGATAGCCTTTAGGAGATTTGACAAAACGTTTAATTGCACTCCCGATGTAGGGATAAATATCCTGATATAAAAGGGTTGTTTCGAGAAAACCTCGATATTTTTTTAAAGTGTCGCGAGTACACCCCAATGCATCGACAATTCGTTTGTCTTCTCTAACAGAACCTGTTTGTTCTGCAATGATACCCATCAAGTTACGATAGAGTGTTAAGTTAGTTATTGATTCAATCGCACGTACATCTTTTTCGAGATATGTTTGGATGTAGTTATTCAGATAGATGATTCTTTCCTCATTATTTTGACAATTTTTAAGTTCAGGCAGTCCACTCCACAGAAGTTGCTGTTGTAATAAATCTTCCAAAAAAGGCTTGAATGGTTTTAATTTGTGGATGAGGTCACCGATCAGTTGTGGCGGCTCATCTCTATTCATCTGATCAAATAAAGAGAGTTTTAAGATTTCAGGTTCGTTAAATAAAGTCGATTCTCGAAGCGTAAATTCTTGTAGATGATGCAGTTCAATGCGTCCTGCAAGTGATTCGGCGCTTAACTGATGCAAGCTCAGAACAGCTGAACCTGTTAATATAAATTTTATTTTATTTAAATCTTTGTGTTTATCATAAAGGATTTTCACCTGATCAAATATTAAAGGACATTTTTGCGCTTCATCAATGACGATCCAAATTTTATTTTTACCGCCAACTTGTTGTTTTGCTCCCTCAATGATTAGATCTTCCAACTCCTGTTTTTCCACACGTATTCGCTGACTCATATCATCCATATTAAGAAAAACCCAGATCAACTCTGGATGATTCTTAGCGTAATGATTAACAAATAAAGATTTTCCAACCCTGCGAGGACCTAAAATAGCCGTGATAAAAGAACGATGAAATGATGATTCCAAAGTTTCTTTATTTATTCTATCTGCATACATGAAAGCCTCAAACTTAACCTGATATACGGAATTTTACTTCATGCGAGGTAATTTCTTCAAGGAAAATTACCTCATACGAGGTAATTTTCCCATTTTTGTAGCGTAGACTTCAGTCTGCGCTTGTTTGTGCAGGTTTTAACCTGCGCTTGTTTTTGCGGGTTTTAACCTGCGCTTGTTTTTGCGGGTTTTAACCCGCAAATGCAGCTATTAAATAATGTGCTTTTCCAGTACACTGGTTTTTCAAAAGTGGATTATTTTATAAAAAAATTAGAATAAAATTTTAACAATATCAGTAGTTGAGGCTAATCATGTTCAAATGCGATTTATTTGCGATTATTTTTTCTTCTGTTGTAATATGTATGTGTTCTCAGGAATCTTAACGAAGTTTTAATAAATTCTCATAAATTTATCAAGCGTGGTTGCGAATATGGAATTAGTCATTTTAGAGTCAAAAGACGAAATAACATTCGATGGCATTAATCAACTTACAGAAAGTGTAGGTTGGGGAAAATGTTTTCATCAAACAGAAGAAAAATGGCGGCATATTCTTGCTGTTTCCACCCATATCGCTTACATCAAGAAAAATGACAAATTGATCGCTTTTGGAAGAATTTTAGAAGATGGCATCATGTGCATGTTTTATGATGTTTGCGTTCATCCTAATTATCAAGGGCAAGGCATTGGATCTCGATTAATGAACCATCTAATCGATAAGATTAAGAACAAGGAATATATTTCGATTGGCTTATTTGCATGGGAAGGAAATGAAACGGCATCGGAATTTTATAGCAAGCTTGGATTTGAACACGTTTCTGCAATGGAACTTAAAAAACATATGAAAAAATTCTAAAGTTCAAGTTATATGTCTCGCTACACACCCCTTACATTAACTCACCTTACGCAAACATAAACGATTGCCTTCTCGCGTCCCTTTTTTTATGTCGTCCTTACAGGACTCAACTTTCTTTTTGCTTTACCCAGGCCTTCGCTTCGCTGCGACCTGGGCTGTAATATTCCGGTCCTTCGGACCTTTAGAAATGGTTTAGACAGGTCCGAAGGACCGGAATATTACAGCCCAGGTCGCAGCGAAGCGAAGGCCTGGGTCATATAAATAAAGAGCTGAGTCCTGTAAGGACGACATAAAAAG
>JABDEO010000065.1 GCA_013287015.1 Chlamydiota bacterium | reverse complement strand
ATTTTTGATAATATTCATCTCTTTAACGTGAGGCATTTATGAAGTTATACGAGGATCGTTTGATTGTAGTGACGGGAGGAGCCGGCTTTATTGGTTCGTCCATCATCCGCTATCTGAACAATCAAGGGATGCGCAACATTGTCGTTGTGGATGAATTAGGCAAAACTGAGAAGTGGAAAAATCTGGTAGGCAAAAGCTTTGTCGATGTTATTTCAAAGCATCAATTGTTCCAATGGCTGGAAGGACGAGAGGCGCTTATTGAGGCCTTTATTCATTTAGGCGCATGCACCAGCACGACCGAGACCGATGCGAGTTATCTTTTGGAAAATAATTACCGCTTCAGCCAGCGCCTTGCAGAATATGCGCTTAAAAATGGACAGCGTTTTATTTACGCCTCTTCAGCTTCGACATATGGGGATGGAGCCCTAGGATTCTCTGACGACCACAGTAAATTGGAAATCTTCAAGCCGCTCAATATGTATGGCTTATCAAAACACATGTTCGATCTTTGGTTGAAAAATGAGGGATTGCTGGATCAAGTGGTGGGACTCAAATATTTTAACGTGTTTGGCCCCAATGAATATCACAAAGGTCGAATGGCGTCGACTATTATGCATATTCTCCCCAACGCCAAAAAAGAGGGCGTTGTACGCTTATTCAAGTCATCCGAGCCGGAGAAATTTGGCGATGGCGAGCAGAAACGCGATTTTATTTATTCTCAAGACGTCGCGCGAATGACCTGCGCCTTCCTTCAAAATGACGCTTATGGTATCTATAACATCGGAACAGGAAACGCTGGAACTTGGAAAGCGTTGGCGACAGCGGTTTTCAAGGCGATCAACAAACCCGTAAATATAGAGTATATTCCAATGCCGCATGATCTTGTGGGAAAATATCAAAATTACACCTGCGCAGAGATGCGCAAAACCCAAAAAGTCTTAAAATCATCGGCGCAATGCATGCCGCTCGAAGACTCTGTTGTGGATTACGTGCGCAACTATTTAGTTCCTGGAGCGACATGGTAAGATTGACAGGGGTGTTCAGCCAGATACGCCGCAGCAAAGTAATGGTGGTTGGGGATTTTCTACTCGACACCTACACCATTGGCAAAGCGCGACGCATTTCACCTGAAGCTCCAGTCGCCGTCGTGCATGTTCAGCGGGAAGAAAATCGCGCAGGAGGCGCCGGCAACGTGGCGTTGAATCTGGTTTCTCTGGAGGCCGATGTCATCGCTGTCGGACGCGTAGGACAAGATCATGCGGGTTCAGTTCTCATTCAATCCCTAGCTTCAGAAGGCGTTGATGTTTCCGGAATCCATATACAGCCCGGCTTTCCCACTCCCGTTAAAAATAGAATTTTGGCTGAAAATCAGCAGATTGTACGCATCGACCATGAGTCGATTCAGCCTATTCCTGAGATGCTGGAGCAGCGGATGATTGACGCTCTTCCTGATTTAATGCAGGGAGTGAAGGTCGTAGCGATTTCCGATTATGGAAAAGGCTGCTTATCCAAGACGTTTCTTGCAGCCTTGATTGAACTCGCCAAGCAGCGGAACATCATCGTAATAGCCGACCCGAAAGGCCTTGATTTTTCTCGCTATAGCGGGGCCACAGTGATAAAACCTAATCTCGGAGAAGCCTACGCCGCGGCCAATTTGCCCATGGATGCCCCTTTAGAACAGGTCGCCAGCAGGATTTTGCAGCTTGCTGATGCCGACACATTGATGGTGACGCGATCGGAGGCGGGAATATCTCTCTTTCATAGAAACGGCGTCCGCAGTGATTTTCCGGTGCGCGCGCGCGAAATTAAAGACGTCACCGGCGCCGGCGACACCGTGTTGGCGATGCTGAGCTGCGCTTTGGCCAATGATCTATCGATCGATACAGCGGTTCAGCTTTCCAATATAGCTGCGGGCATTGCAATTGAACGCTTTGGCTGCGCACGCATCTCCTTGGCCGAGTTGGCGCGCCGCCTGCTTGAAGATGATGTGACCAATAAAGTGTTTGATGAAGAGCATTTATTCGCTTTGCAAAGCGTCCTGCGAAATAGAAAATTTTTCCTTCTTTCCATCGATGGTTTGCAAGGGTTGACCTCGAGCATCTTCAGCGCTATGCGGCAATTGGGGCAGAACAAAGAGGGCGATCTGTTGGTTTACGTGAGGGATCAGTTTCCTGATCCGGAATTTGTGGGATTGCTCGCTTCATTGCATGATGTGGATTTTATTGTCCTGAAAGGGGAAAGTCTGAAGTCATTGTGTCTGAGCAGTTCACCGCAAGAGGTGCATGTGATTGAAAAAGGCGAGTGCAGGCGCCTCAATTCCGTTGAAGATCTTCTTGCAATTGCTTAGGAACTGTGCAACAATAAGTTGAACAATTGGACTGCGTCAAAGTCCCGGGGTTGAATCGATCGAAAGTGACCCCATATTATAATATTGGGTCACTTTCGATCGTTCAACCGCGGGAGCTTTCACGCAGTCCAATCGTCCAACTTATTATTGCATAGTTCCTTACAGTCAATCGTAGAATATCAAAATATGCATGGAACCGAAAGACTGTTACATTCACCTGCGGGTAAACAGTGGGCGCGCATTGGCGCATTTCCACATCATGGAATCAATGTTCCGCTCTTTTCATTGCGCACGCAACAAAGCAGCGGCATAGGTGAATTTCCCGATTTGTTTCCTCTGATTCCTTGGTGCAAGGAAATCGGGCTGGACATCATCCAATTGCTTCCTCTCAATGATACGGGGATGGAAACTAGTCCTTATAGCGCTTTATCCGCATTCGCTTTAAATCCGATCCATCTAGGATTGGCGCAGCTGCCTCACGTCACGGAATATTCTGACCTGCAGGCCATGTTGCTTGACCTTCAAGCTCTCAATAAGACTCAACGCGTTGATTATGCAAAAACGCATGCCGCAAAGAATTGTTTTTTACATAAATATTACAATCACGCCGCTAAGGCGATGATGGCTTCTTCTGAGTGCAAAGTTTTTATTTCGCAAAACCCTTGGCTATGCGAATACGCTTTATTCAAAACGCTCAAAATAGCTCATCAGTGGCAAAGATGGGAAGACTGGGAGCCGGAGCTGCGCAATCCAACGCCGGATGAATATACGAAACTTTGCGAAAAATTTGAGAGCGAAATTGCATTTCATTTATTTGTCCAATACTTATGTTTTCAGCAATGGCGCGAGGTCAAGCGGCAGGCGGAGGCGCATGGCGTATTTTTAAAAGGGGACACCCCCATTTTAATCAATCGCGACAGCGCCGACGTCTGGCGCCATCCCGAATTTTTCCTTCTACAGTATAGCGCCGGAGCTCCGCCGGATATGTACTCTGAAGAGGGTCAAAATTGGGGTTTTCCAATTTACAACTGGCCTGCGATTGAAAAAGACAACTATAAATGGTGGGAAGAGCGACTCAAAATTGCAAGCTCTCTATATGATATTTATCGTTTAGACCATATCGTCGGATTCTTTCGGATTTGGGCTATTCCTCTCGGACGCATGGGGCATGAAGGGTGTTTTATGCCTGAAGATCCCTCCACATGGATTGAACATGGCTCTAAAATCATGCGCATGATGGTGGAACGCTGCCCTATGCTCCCCATCGGAGAAGACCTTGGCTCCGTGCCTCCTGAGGTGCGTCAGCGGCTCGAAGAATTGGGCATTTGCGGCACAAAGGTGATCCGATGGGAGCGCAAGTGGAGGGAAGACAAGAGTTTTATTCCTTATGCAGACTATCCCGATGCGAGCCTTACGACGGTGTCGACGCATGACAGCGACTTGTTGCAAACCTGGTGGGAAAATGAACCTAAAAACGCGCGCGAATTCGCTGCATTCAAGGGATGGAACTACACCTTTGAACTGAGTAAGGCGCATCATCGGGAGATCCTATATGACAGCCACCATACGGGAAGTTTATTCCATATTAATTTGCTGCAGGAATATCTAGCGCTCATTCCGGAGATGACTTGGCCAAACCCTGAAGATGAGCGCATCAATGTTCCTGGGGTCATCTCGGAACGCAACTGGACCTATCGATTCCGTCCCTCCGTTGAAGAGATTGTCGCCAGTGAAAAATTGCGTCGAGCGATGCAAGACGTCATCGAAGGTCAAGTAAAAAAAAGTTAATTTCAGGATGGGCAGGATCGTCAAAATTTATTCTGGATTTATGCGGATTTATTTCAAGCATTTGGTTGTTGCATGGATGATTTTTGGGGGTGTTTGGCAGGAGGCAGCAGCGGCTTCTTCAAATAAAATTAGAGCCCTATACAATAGTCTGGACACGCAATCTGTTGCGCAGCATCTTGCTTTTTACGAATTATACTCCGACACGACCCAGGGACAGGAAGCTTTACATCAGGCCCTGATTTTGCTAGGTGGAACCAACGACAAAGAAGATGATGAGATCGCTTATAAGGCTTTTCTTAATTCCGGCGTTGATGCAATCGTCGCTCTTACAAATAAACAGCCGGACACCCCACTGGAGACGCTTAGTGGAATAGAGCTGGATGCAATTGATAAAATCGCAAGCAAGCTGCCAAATCGTCAATTGAAGGGGTATTGTGCAAAAAGCGAAATCGAGGTCTTGCAGTTGCAACCAGAGGAGATTGACCTGGCTCGCGGTTTATTTTTAACGCAATTAGGCGAAGAAAATCTCAATAAGATTCGCAGCTATGAAGCGTCCATTGACCTGATGGCGTTGCAGATCAAAGCCCGCCTGCCTGCAAAGGCTTCTCACGCAAATAAAATACGAGCGATTAATGATTTCATCTTTGTGGAGATGGGATTTCGCTTTCCGCCGCATTCGCTGTACGCCAAAGACATCGACTTGTACACATTCCTCCCTTCGGTATTGGATTCAAGGCGCGGTGTATGCTTGGGAGTGTCAATTCTTTATATTTGTTTGGCGCAGCGGCTGGATCTGCCGCTGGAAATGATTACCCCGCCCGGCCATATTTATGTGCGCTATTGTGGAAATGAAGGCCAGGAAGTCAACATTGAAACAACAGCGCGAGGAATTCATGTCGACTCCGAAGAATATCTCAATGTAGAGACGCGGGCCCTCCAGAAACGCAATATTAAGGAGGTGATAGGCTTTGCGCATTTCAATCAAGCTGCAGTCTATTGGGGACAAGAAAAATATGAAGAAGCTTTAGCCGCTTATCGAAAAGCCGAGCCTTATCTCCATGGTGATAAATTGTTGATGGAATTTATGGGCTACGCCTGCATTTTGACCGGACGGCAAGAAGAGGGGGGGCGGCTTCTGGAAGCGGTGCGTAATTATGTGCCTGACTGCAGCGTTAAAGGAAATAATATGGCGGAAGATTATCTGACAGGAGCGGTTGATGCGGAAGGAATTAAAGCGATTTTTTTAGAGGTGGATGAAACGCGGGAATCGATCATTAAAAAACGTCAAGTGTTAGAAAGGGCATTGGAAAAAAATCCTCGATTTCGCGCTGGACTATATAGTTTGGCGGGAGCATGGATGCAACTGCACCGTCAAAGGGAGGCGTTGGAAGTTCTTGAGAGCTATCATCGGCTGGACCCTACGGATCCAACAATTGAATATTATTTAACAGTGTTGTATGCGGAGCGCTTCGATTACAACAATGCCTGGCGTCGTTTAAAAGATGTTGAAAAGCTCGTATACGCTCGCAATCATCATCCAAAGGTTCTCAAAGATTTGCGCCGCGCCCTGGCCATTCGTTCTCCCGAATGAGATAATTGCAAAGGTGAGCGCTTACCCCTCTCTGCGCTCTCTGTGGGCTCTGTGGTGGATATAAAGCCTTAAAATGATTCAATTTAAGGTTTTATATCCACCACAGAGCCCACAGAGGGCACAGAGAGGGGTAAGCGCTCACCTTTGCAATTGTCTCGGATGGCGGTGCGGGCCTGCGCTCCAGCGTAAATAAGTAAGGAAGTCCACCCCCGGATGGGGGTGAGGGCATGTAGCCCAGGGCAAGCGAAAGCGCAGCCCTGGGTAGTTATGTTAAACGATGCACCCCTGAAAGGGGTGCGGGCCTATGTTCTAGCTAAAATCAATGAGGAAATGATATGGCGCATACATTTTATCAGAATTATTATCATATAGTATGGTCGACAAAGGAACGTCAACCGACAATGTTGCCGGAATATAAAAACCGTATTTTTGAATATCTCGGAGGTTCATTAAAAACATTGGGGTGCACGCCACTACAGGTGGGAGGGGTGAGCGATCATGTTCATATATTAGCAGGAATTCCACCCAAATACGCCGTTTCTGAAATTGTACGGGATATCAAAGTTGGTTCCAGTAAATGGATTAATTCATCAATGTCAAACATAAAGGGATTTGCTTGGCAAGAGGGATATGGATCATTTTCAGTAAGTTCGTCCCAAAAAGGAGCCGTAACGCGGTATATTTTAGATCAGGAAGAACATCATAAAGCAAAAACATTCAGAGATGAATTTATTGAATTTTTAAGATTGCACGAAGTTGAATATGATGAAAAATATCTTTGGCAATGAGTAGACCCGCACCACCCTCCGGGGGTGCAGCGTGTAATTCATTTACCCAGGGCTGCGCTTCGCTTGCCCTGGGCTACATGCCCACACCCCCATCCGGGGGTGGACAAGCCCCGTTTACCTTCAATCGGGGAAGAAAAACAATAAATATAAAAAAATATTGTCATCTAAGGTTGCACCACTTATTACCGTTATTGCCGTTCCTCCTTGAAGGCGAATAGCGAATCTGATAGAATGGACTTAAATTACCCATTGCTGTGCATATAAAAAATTTAAGGTAGATATGGCGGATGACAAAAAACAAGACTTCAGAAAGGGCTTGCCCGGTGGTTTCATTTGGTTTTTAATAGCGTCATTCCTATTGGCGCTGATGGTCCAAAATTTTATCGAAACCAAATTTGCAAAAGTCTCATTCAGCTATCAGCTGGAGCATCTTGTCAACTTGCAGCTGATTCAACCCGAAGATAACCGCAAAATAGCTCTCAATGATAATTTAGTGACTTTTAGCGGGCGTTTTCGGGACCGTCTCACTGAAGAAGGAAAAAGCCGTTTTAAATTTTTAGAGCTCCTCAACGCAAACCATGAGTTGCTGCATCAAAAAGACCAAGTGGCCGCAGAGTTCACTGCATTACGCAACAAAGTGAAGGATTCAGCGGAGTTGTTTCTAGAGCTCAGCGGCATCCCTGCGCCAATAGGCGGTTACGTCGTTGTTGATGAGTTCTACAATAGTCCAGGCAAAGACAGCGGCTTGGTGATCAAAGAACCGCCAAAAACAAACTCAAAGAGCCTTGTCGACCTGCAAAATCAATTTGCCGCTCTGAAAAAAAATCCCACAGAAACTGATTTACAGCAGTTTGGCAAATCGCTTACAGAACTCCTCGCCGCTTTTCGTTCGACGCAACTAGGAATCGGAAGCGAGCCGCTCAAGCAAATTCTTAAAAACATCGATAATGACGTAACCGGCGTTAATAATGGCGAAGGCGATATATCTAAGCGTCTCGCCGTTTATCAGAATAGCTTGAATCAATTGCAAACCGTTGTAAAAGAACTTAATCAGAGCGAAGACCATGTCCGTTTAGGAAAGTTGCGCAGCGTCAGAAATTATAAAGAAGTCGTTGACGAATCGAGTCAATTAACCAGCAAGTTGGATGAAAATCAAGCTCAACTAGATAAGGCTCGTCAAGCCGTTTCTTCCGTCATCTGGTTTTTTAATAGCAAAGAGATGTCTACGCGCGCTCTGGAAAAACAGGATTCGGAACAATTCAATCAGTGGTTCCTCAACGCCAAAGAGGAATGGGGAAATTTTAACCAGAATCGCGGCGGCGTTTTTAAAGCGCCTGATCAGCCAACTAATATGGTTTTAGAGAAGACTTTCAAAAGTGAAGAGCCTGCGCCGAACTACGTGAGCTATTTCTTCACAATGCTGCCTGTGCTTCTGGTCATACTCGTCTTATATTTCATTTTTTCACGGCAGATGAAGGGCATTGGCAATAACGCCATGAATTTTGGAAAATCTCCAGCTAAACTGCTTGCCAAAGGCTCTAATAAAATCACATTCAAAGATGTCGCAGGCGTTGATGAGGCCATTGAAGAATTAGAGGAAATTGTTGAATTCCTCAAAAATCCACAGAAATTTACAGCGCTAGGCGGGCGCATCCCAAAAGGCGTCCTATGCATCGGCCCCCCAGGGACAGGTAAAACGTTGATCGCAAAAGCTGTCGCCGGTGAAGCGGACCGGCCATTTTTCTCAATATCTGGATCCGACTTTGTCGAGATGTTTGTCGGCGTCGGCGCCAGCCGTATCCGTGATCTATTTGATCAAGCCAAGAAAAACGCTCCATGCATCATCTTTATGGATGAAATTGATGCGGTCGGCCGCCATCGCGGGGCCGGAATGGGCGGAGGACACGACGAACGCGAGCAGACTCTGAATCAGCTGTTGGTTGAAATGGATGGTTTTGATACGACGGAAGGCGTCATCTTGATGGCCGCCACTAACCGTCCTGATGTATTAGATAAAGCTCTCTTGCGTCCAGGCCGTTTTGATCGTCGCGTCATCATCAGCTTGCCTGACATAAAAGGGCGCTATGATATTTTAAAGGTGCATGCTCGGAAAATTAAGATGGACCCCAGTGTCGATCTCATGAATCTGGCTAGGAGCACTCCAGGTTGTTCCGGCGCTGATCTTGCCAATATGCTTAATGAAGCTGCCTTGTTGGCGGCTCGTAGGGGCAGAAGCGCCGTTACGGAATCTGAAGTGACGGAATCGCGCGATAAGGTGTTGTACGGTAAAGAGCGTCGCAGCTTAGAGCTGGACGAAAATGAAAAACGAACAACGGCCTATCATGAAGCGGGACATGCAATTGTCAGCTTGTCGGTCAAGCACGCCGATCCTATTGATAAAATTACAATCATACCGCGGGGAATGTCGTTAGGCTCCACAATGTTTATGCCTAAAAAAAATCGCGTCAGTTACTGGAAAAATGAACTCCTTGACCAATTGGCTGTTTTAATGGGCGGGCGGGTTGCCGAGGAGATCTTCATTGGAGATATGTCAAGCGGAGCCCAACAGGATATCGAACGGGCGACTCATCTTGCCCGCAGCATGGTCTGTGAATGGGGGATGAGCGATAAGATAGGCCCTGTTTCTTATGAAGATCGCGCCGAAAACACCCAATATGGCATGATTGGAGCTCACGAGAGAAGATATTCTGAGGAGAAAGCCCGCGACATTGACACTGAGGTGAGGCGGTTGCTTGATGAAGCTCATGAAACGGCTGTGAAGGTCATTCAGGAAAAAAGAGTGCAGCTTGAGCTCATTACAGAGATGTTGATGGAGTTTGAAACTCTTGACAGCGAAGATGTGCGCCGCATTATGAGCAATGACTGGCAGGTTGAAGAGAAGCGCGTGCGTCTAAAGAAAGCGGAAGAGTTGCATAAAAAAGCTCCCGTCATGCCGCCTCCGCCATCTGGTCAGCGTCCGGCCAGCGGCATCAGCCCTGTGCCTGCGCCCGATCTCAGAGCTTAAAAAATTGAAGAGAGTTAAGTGAAAAATTCAACGCAAAGACGCAAAGGCGCAAAGACGCAAAGAAATTGAAGTGGGCTACGTGAAAAAATTAAGTCAGGATGGGAGGGATTGTCAAAACTTATTCTGAAACCCATTCTGACATTAACTTTTTCACGTAGCCCTCTTCAATTTCTTTGCGTCTTTGCGCCTTTGCGCCTTTGCGTCTTTGCGTTGAATTTTTCACTTAACTCTCTTCAATCTCAATTTTTTTTTTTTATAAATCCATAGGTTATTATATGATTCAGGTATTATTATTTTTTTTTATTTCTTTAATCACGTTTGGCTGCGGTCCGAGATATATCGATTATTTTCCGCGCCATGATGATGGAGCGGTTAAACCCATTGTGGCTCTGCTTCCCGTTGTTGACGCTTCCGAGCTTAATCTATTTTGCGATCTATCCGCCGAGCTGACGCATGACATGCGATATGAAATTCGAAATGAAGGCGAATTTTATCTGCTGCCTCCTCGCGAAATTCAAATGCATCTGGCGCAGATTGGAAAAATTGATTTTCTAAGTGATGATCTATTGGCCCAGCATTTCTGCAATGCAAATTTTATTATATTAACAGAACTCATTTCACATGACTCCATTTCATCCGAACCAGGCGCATGCGCTTGGATGATAAAAAATCATCCCGATCGGGAAACATTAAAAGTTTCGATGCGTATAAAAATTATCGATATCCGTTATCCTTCTCCTTATGTTGTGCTGCAAGAAGTGGTGACAAGCGATTATCCTATTCGCAAAAAAGATTTAGAAGTTGAGTTAAATGAATTGGAGTCGGATCCGCAAAATTATCAGACTTCTTCGATCGGCAGAGCTCATGATCAGTTGATCAGCGCTGTAGTAAGGCGCATTGAAGAAGTGATTCGGAGCGCTTTTTAATTTTATGGATGAAGCTCCAATTAATGAGTATCAAGCGCTAATGGTTGGGGCTTTTTTCGCAATCATCACCTCGTTGACCGCATGGAAACGCGGCTTTTATCAGTTCCCCTTGATGCGATATCCGGATCATGCAACGCTTCGATTTGGAGAAGTCTTCGGAGCTTTTTTAGTTTTTTTGACCATTGCGCTATTGATAACGCCCTTTTTTTCTTTCATATGGATTTCATGGCAAGCAGGTCATTTTATTGATCTTAATGCCGTTCACTTTAACGTGGAAGTTCGAGGATGGCTTAGCGTTGTTTCCATATTGATGACAGTTGTTGGCATGGGAGGATATTTTGTCTTATTGCCTTCGCGCGCACGGCATGCAGTGTGGGGGCCGGCGTCTTTTCAAGGAATAAAACGTATTTTAAATGATGTTTTTTTTGGCGCAATGACGTGGTTAGTATGTTATCCGTTGGTTATGGTGATGAGCCAGGCATGTCGGATGATTATCACATGGGGATTTCACCCCGAGCGCCATGAGCAGACGGCTGTTCAGCATCTCAAAATGATGAGCGATTATCCTTGGCTTTTCGCTGTAATGGCCATTTTTCTTGTTATGGTCGTTCCCATAATAGAAGAAATATTGTTTCGAGGATTTTTACAGAGATGGCTGAAACAGAAATTGGGATTTAAATGGGCGCTTTTATTGACTGCAGCATTATTTGCAGCATTTCATTACTCCGACAGTCAGGGATTTGACAACGTAGAACTTTTAGCGTCTTTGTTTTTGCTTGCTTGCTTTTTAGGCTATGTTTATGAACGTCAACAATCATTGTGGGCTTCTATTAGCCTCCATGCCGTCTTTAATGCGATCAGCGTGATTGCAATAATAACTGGTAAAAATATATAGGAACATGCCAAAGTAAGTATATTCCTTCGCAGAGTATATCATGTATTGTTATGGTTAATGACATAATGCCTTATCAAATTGCGGCCTTCGGCCAATCCGATGTAGGACTCGTACGACAAAATAATGAGGATGTCTGGGATGAACAACCAGCGCTCAAATTTTACGTTTTGGCGGATGGAATGGGAGGCCATCGAGCAGGCGAAGTAGCCGCTCGCGAGGCTGTAAAAGAGTTATGCCGCATTCTAATCAAGGAATTGAGCAATCAGAAGGCTGTCAGCCTTAGCAAAACCTGTGATCTCGTCCGAAATGCAATCATTGAAGTGAATAAAATCATATACAAGCTTGGACACACAGACGCTCATTTACGAGGAATGGGCACGACCCTATGTTGTGTATATTTTTATGACGAGTGGGTGATTTTGGCGCATGTCGGCGATAGCCGCATCTATCGTCTTCATGAAAAAAAACTAGAACAAGTCACCGTTGACCATTCTCTATTGCGCGAATTGATTGAGTTAGGTCAATTGCCGGATAGAGTCGAACCTTCATTTCTATATAAAAACATTCTGACGCGTGCAATTGGCACGGAGCCTTCTGTCGAACCCTCCGTACAGGTCTGCGACGCTGTATGCGGCGACATCTATCTAATGAGTTCCGATGGACTTTCCGACATGTTGACGCAGGAAGAAATTGAAGTCATCCTTAACAGCTATCCCAGCATTACGGACGCCACCCATACGCTGATCGCAGAGGCGCGCGAAAAAGGCGGCTATGACAATATCACAGTCGTAACAATGAAGATCCAAAATTCCAAATGAAAATCTATCTCGACAACAGCGCCTCAACGCCGATCGATCCTCGAGCGCTTGATCAAATGCTCCGTGACCTTAAAGAGCATTTTGGCAATCCCTCCAGCTCACATTCTTTCGGACAAGACAGCCGCCGGCGCTTATTGCAAGCTCGTCAAATAATAGCCTCCTATCTTCGTGTAAAACCCAATGAAGTGATTTTCACTTCAGGCGGAACCGAGTCCATGAATTTGGCGATCCGAGGGCTGCTTGAAGGCAAAGCTAAGGGCCATATTTTGACGTCAAGCGCGGAACATGCTTGCGTCTACTCGACTGTAAAGCTAATGGAAGCCGATGGCCATCGTGCAACGTATCTTTCGCCAGGATTATGGGGCGCCGTCACGCCCGAGGCCGTGCAAGCGGCCATTCAGTCTGACACTCGCCTTATTGTCCTGACGGCTGTGAATAATGAAACAGGAGTGAAAACCGATATTTCCGCCATTGCGGCGATCGCTGAAAAAGCCGGCGTTCCTTTTCTTGTAGATGGCGTCGCCTTGCTTGGCAAGGAGCCTTTCACTATACAATCCGGCGTTTCGGCAATGGGTTTTAGCGGACATAAATTTCACGCGCCAAAAGGAATCGGCCTCGTCTTTATTCGCAGTTCTCTCAAGTTGCGTCCTTTGCTGAGTGGTGGAGATCAAGAGTTTGGCCGTCGCGGCGGCACTGAGAATCTTTCTGGGATTATCGGCCTTGCGGAGGCTGTGCGCCTATTGGATAGCGAGTTGCCGGCTGCATCGCAACAGATGTTTCGATTGCGCGATAAATTGGAAAACACGCTGTTGCAGGAGCTTTCAGGCGTCGCTGTCAACGGTCAAGGTCCTCGGATAGGAAACATCACGAATTTGGCCTTTTCTGGAGTTGAAGGAGAAACCTTATTGGCGGCTTTGGATATGGAGGGCGTGGCCGTGAGCCATGGATCGGCCTGTTCTTCGGGCGCTTTAGAGCCTTCCCGCATTTTACTCAACATGGGAATATCGATGGAAGCGGCGCGCTCCTCTATTCGTTTCTCTTTGAGTCGATTTACAACAGAAGATGAGATCAACAGATGCGCCTCGATAGTTGTGCGGGTTGTGCGGCGCTTGCGTGAAATCGTGTTGCGAAGAACCGAAAATAAAGCGTAACAGCATGCAAAGGTGAGCTCTTACCCCTCTCTGCGCTCTCTGTGGGCTCTGTGGCTTGAGCCAC
>JABDEO010000064.1 GCA_013287015.1 Chlamydiota bacterium | reverse complement strand
ATCTAGATTTTCTTTTAAATGGTTCTCGCAAGAAGCTTTAGGAATAATGGCAATTTCTTTTTGCATCAACCAACGCAAGATAACTTGTGCGCCAGTCTTGTTATACTTGGCCCCAATCACCTTGAATAAAGGTTCTTCTTTAAGCAATTTTCCTTTCCCAAATGGTCTAAAAGAAATAAGCTTAATTCGATGCATACGACAATAATCCAGTAATGCTTGCTGGTTTAAGTAAGGATGAAATTCCACTTGATTGGCAAAAGGAAAATGACCTGCTGTTGTAAGATCTTCCAGGTGGTGAACTGTATAATTACTGACACCCACTTTACGCACCTTTCCTTGTACGACTAATTCCTTCATTGCTTGAAAAATTATCTCTAAAGAAAAGCGACGATCTGGAGCGTGAATTAAGTAAAGATCTAGGTAATTGATTTTCAATTCTTTCAGTGTTCGTTCACAAGCCTTCTGCACCGACAATTCCGGATCAGCGGCATCTATTTGTTCTTTAAGCGCCAGCTTAGAGGTAATAAAAACTTTCGAGCGATCAAATCCTTTAAGCGCTTTTGCAATGGCTTCATGATTATTATATACATGCGCAGTATCAATATGGCGATATCCTAGATTTAAGGCCAATTGAACAACTTTTACACACTCATCTCCTCTTAAGTTCCAAGTTCCTAAACCTATTTGAGGCAATTCCATATGATTTCTTTTCACGAATGATAATGAGTCATTCAACTGATCAGCATGACTGCATCCAACAACACCTTGAAGATAATACACGCGACCAGGGCGAGACGCCCTGGTTACCTTCCTTAAAGCCCCACGTACGTACTTAAAAAGTCATGGCGGCGGACAGAAGGCAACAAGGCCGTCCCCGCCTTGAATGTATCAACAACCAGGTCGGGACGACCTGGCTACTTTCTTTGCCATAACTTTTTAATGATGTCCATTAACAAATTTTTCATAAGCGTTCCAAAGCTCTGGATGATAAGTCGTATGACCTGCATTCTTTCCAATAATGGCTATAGTTTGACCATTTTCATTAGCGTTTTGCAATCTTTTGATAAATTGAGCGTCATCCCTATTGCCAAGAACTTTGTCAGGATAAGCAAAATAAAGAAAGCAGTTCAATGCAAGACCTTGCAATTCTTTTAGATTATCAATAGGCGTCATCCCATATTTTAAGGGTATCCGCATTGGCAGCTTCTAAACTACTTGCTAAACCGCCCATCAACATTCCAAAGAATAATAGCGCTATAGATTTCATGCGGTCCTTGATTGGCGTCCTTAAAAAATTGACAAATTCTATAAAATAGATTATCCGGTTAATTCATGATCATCCGAAAGGCTTTTTTTCTATTGTTTTTCCCATTATTTGCATTTCAATTTCTTTGGTCAACATCTTTTTCAGAACAATTCAAGAGAACAGGTTATATAGAAATTTGCAATAATGAGCATTCAGCGGCAACATTCGATTCTCTCTATGCATATTTCGATGAGCTTATCGAATTCCTTCAAACAAATCCACTTTGGACGCAAAAATTATATATAGCAAAAGAACGTTTTATTCGTTCAAAAGAGAGAAGTTATTACTCCACCGATGTTTTTGGCTTCTACGACGAGTCAGAAAGAAAAGAAAGAAGTCAGATCTCCTTCTATTATTCGACCCATTTCCATGAATTTATTTGTTCTCACTATCCCGAATTCAAACAAGTTCCCGAAATCATCTCTTTTTTTGAAGCTTGTTTCGAAATCCAAAAACCATGTGGGAATCTATTCAGCGAGGCAGCGGTTGACTTAGGCATAGAAATTTTCTCTTCGAAATACGGCTATCCCCCTATCCTTTTCAAAGTAATCAAATATCTCCCCTCTTACAGCGCCACAAGGCCTCATTACGATGGCGTTGCGTTTTCCCTTTTTCTTGATAGCACGGACAACCAATCGCTTCTTCTTTCTCCTTATAAATCCTTATTCACAATCGATGATTTTTCTTCTCCTCCAAGAGAATTTTCCAAAAATCAAAGCTCTATCCTACTGATTCCTGGAACGCTTTTAACAGAATTTTCCATCTACCCCACCCCTCATATTGTCGCACAAAGCGGCAAAATTCGATATGCAACAATAGCATTTGCTATGAGACCTAATTACACTCCTCAAAAAATCGAATTCTCCTCCCTGCCGACTTTTAAAAGTTGAATAATTCTTTTTTAAATACTACGATACAACAAAAAATTATAGGTCTTCGCATGTTAAAATATTTTTTTGTTTTTTTATTCGCTTCACATTCCTTGTTTGCCATCACAACGCTTAATGTAACAGTAAGCTCAGATAATAACCCGGGAGGCATTGGAGAGGTGGGAGACCTGAGATATTGTTTGAATTCAATGAATCAAGATTTAAACACAACGCCCGATGATTATACAATTCTTTTTGCCTTCCCAATGACTATTCAACTCAATGGGATTCTGCCAATTATTAACAATTCCTCAAATCCTGTGAATATTACAATTGGCAACCCAGGTTCCATTCCTACAGTCACGATTGATGGCAACAGTGGCGCTTACAGTGGATTTTTTATCCCCATAGGGAATGTGACGATCCAAAATATGATCTTTCAAAACATGACGGCAAAAGGAGGCAATGGCGGAGACGGAATTTCGGGAGGAGGCGGCGGCATGGGCGCCGGAGGAGCGATTTACGCGCCTCAATCCTTTTTAAACGGTTCGAATCCTTCAGTCGTTTTGGTGAATGTATCGATCAATAGCTGCTCTGCTGTTGGTGGAAATGGAGGAAGTTATTTAGGTTCCTCTTCTACAGGCGATGAGGGAGGCGGCGGAGGCGGCGGCTTTAGTGGAAATGGGGGTTCTATTGCCGCCACCGGAAGTACTGGCGGCGGTGGCGGAGGAGGGTTTGGTGGAAATGGCGGAGATGTCGCTCTTTCGACTAACGACCCACTCGGTGGGGGCGGGAGCGGCGGCGGAGGCATAGGATCTCGCGCCACTATAGGCGTTCTCACAAATTTGGGAAATGGGGGCTTGGATCAGGACTTCGGACAGGATGGAAATGGCTATGGTCTCACAATCGCCGCTGGTTCTGGCGCAGGAGGTTATAGTGGAGGAAACAATGCGGGAGGCGGCGGTGGAGGAGACGCTGTAACGGTATCCTCATCTACTGGAGGAGGCGGAGGAGGGAGCGCTGCTGGGTCGAATGGAGTCCAGCCGCAAGGCTTGATAGCGCCTGGAGGCAGCGTTGTGCCTTCCGGAGGCAATGGAGCGGATGGCGGGGGAGGCGGCGGGGGCGGAGTCGTCCTAACGTCCACTACAAATGGAGTTGACGGACAAGCTGGGAATGGCGGCTATGCCGGCGGCGGGGGCGGCGGAGCTGGCACAGGCGCTTCTGATGTCGCTTATACAGTGCAAGGCGGATCGGGAGGAGTTGGCGGCGGAGGCGGAGGCGGCGGAGTCAACCAATCCGGTCTGACGCCTGCAGAAGGAGGCAATTCTCTTGGCGGCGGCGGAGGCGGGGGCGGCGGACCTTCCAACGGTCCCACTGCCTCAGGCGGTTCGGACATAGGAAATCTCGGAGGCGGATCTGGAGGGGTTGGCGCCAACGCCTTCGGATCGGGCTTTGGGGGCGGCGGTGGAGGTGGAGGAAGCGGTCTCGGAGCAGCGATCTTTGTGGATAGCGCTTTGAATTTCACTATACAAGCGCTTCCGGGGATTCCAACCACCTTCAACACATCAAACAATACGACACAAGCTGGAACTCATGGAACTGGCGGCGGCGGCGGTTCAGACGGCCTCGATGGATCGGCGTTTGGAAATAGTATTTTTCTGCGCACGGGTTCTTCTCTCACATTCATGGCAAACAATGCCGATGATCTCTTGACACTCGGCGAGCAAGTTGCGTTTACAGATGGTTCCATTTTCGGAGCAGGGGGAACAAATGTCAATGTGAGAGGAAATGGGACTGTTGTTTACAATGGAGCATCCGATTATCAAGGGAGCATCTCGATAAACAATGCTAATTTTAAAGTGAATGGTCAGATCGATGAAGCATCCATTTTTGTCTGTCGAAACAGAAACTTTAGCTTGCAAAGGGGTTCGCTCAGTGGAAGTGGGATCTTGACCGGAAGCGTCTTTGTCAATTCTGGAACGATCTCTCCAGATGCCGGAAGCGCGCTCACCCTTGGCGGTTTGATCCTAAATTCAGCAGATCTGGTTAACAACACCCCCGGGAGCCTTGTACATATTGAAATTGATTCCAGCAGCATATCTTCCACCGTTGCTGTTGTTGGGCCCGCATCATTGGCAGGCTCCTTGGAGTTTGACATTGATTCAAACGTTCAATCTGGAACGTACCGAATTCTCACTTCGTCCGCCATTACAGGCTCCTTTGATTCCGTCACATTTACGGGGCCAACTCCGAATTATTCGCTCTCTTATCTACCGATCGGAAATCCTACGTTTGTGCAATTTGACTTTTTGGGTTACCCGCCAAGCGTTTTACCGCCAACCAATCTTCAAGGCAAACAAAAGAAAAATGACTTTGGATTCGAATATGAACTATATAACCAACTGATATGGACGCCTAGTCCATCACCCGAAATCAGCGGTTATTTTATTTATCGTGATGGAAAGAAAATCGCAACAGTGGACGCCGCCACATATACATATAAAGACCATAATAGGAAAAAAAGGGTCGCCTACGCTTATGCCGTTACAGCATTTAACTCAGCAGGCAGCGAAAGCTCACCGGTCAATATTGTCATAAAGCCTTAAATTAAAGGAGACAAAATGATAAATCCATTCTCCAAGTTAAAAATATTTTTTTTGCTCTTGTTAGCTATCTCATCAGCAATATCAGCTACCCAAAGATCTTGCAGCAAACTTACGCAAGAGACCACGCCATGCTGTTTTTTTCAGCCATTATTTGAGGTCAAAACGGGCTATTTCTTTTTCTCTAATTCCAAAATGCGCAAGGTCTATGATAGGGGCGGATTGGATATTCAGCTATGCGCTTCTTATCCTTTATGGAACCTGACTAGTAGATGGACCCTCAATGCATACGGCGCTGTAGAATATTTTCACCGATCAGGCAAATCAATTAATGGAGATCAAAAAACATCGTTATGGTCGGTTCCCATCAATATCGGCCTTAAGCCAGTCTACGCGATTAATGCTAATAGGCAATATTATTTCGCTATTGGACCTCGCTATTTCTATATCCATCAGCACAACCGCTCCTCCTATGTCTATAAAGATAAATCAAAAAACGATCTTGGCTTTTTTGTAAATACGGGCTTCAATTACGTCCTATGCGATCACTTAGTGATCGATATTTTCGGGGAATACTCCTACGCTAAAGTGCATTTTCATGGTGGAAAATCCCGCGTCTATACAAAAAGCATTCAAATTGGAGGCTTTACATTTGGCGGAGGAATTGGGTACGAATTCTAACAGACTCATCACCTACCTTTCATGTCCATATTGGATTTCCTTTTTGCCATAAGACCTATCTCCAGCATCGCCCAAACCGGGGATAATGTATCCTTTATCATTTAACAAAGGGTCGACAGCCGCCGCAAAAATTTTGATCGTTGGATCATATTGACGAATTCGAGCTATGCCCGGTTCAGAAGCAATCGCTGCAACAATAATGATTTTCTTCGGTCCATATTGCTCAACAATTTTAATCGCATCGATCAGTGATCCTCCAGTAGCAAGCATTGTATCTGTAAGAATCAAAGTTCTATTTTTGAGATCAGGGAGAGCTATATAATCAACTGTCGCTTTTAGAGTTTCTTCATTGCGCGACATGGCGAGAAAACCTACTTCAGCATTTGGGAAAACCTTTTGCACTCCAGCATTAAGAGGAAGTCCTGCCCGAAGAATTGTCACCAGAATGGGCGTTTCATCAAGCAGCTGATGTTTAGCTTCCACTCCAGTCAGAGTTTGAATGGTCACTTCGTGAGCGCTAAGCTCTTGTAGAACGCTGAGAGCTAAATATTCGCCGATTTTTTCCAAAGCTTGTCGGAAATGAGCTGAATCGGTTTGAGGATTACGAATTTCATAAACGAGCTGACCGAGGGCTTTAGGTTGAGCGAAAGCGGTCATGTTTGTGATCAAAAAAATAAATAAGGCGAGCATTTTCATAGAAGACCTCCGTTAAATAATTTTGATTTGATACTCCTGAATTAAACAGGGGTTTTCAGGAGTTAAAGCGAAATTAATTTGTAAATTTGTCCTTTCTCCTCGCAGAATAAAGTAGCCCCGGAGTTGGTTTTCCGGAATTACTTCTCCAATCGAAATGATATTACCTGCTTTTGAAAATAAATCTTTTGATTCCTGCTGGATTGATTTTAAAGATCGATCCAAGAAGAAATTGTCCGCAAAAACACCCTCTGTGACGTTTTCCCAATGAGGCAACAACAATAATAGTTTACTTTGGTTCTCTTTTAATACATCGGAAGGGGGTAATTTCCTTGGTTGTAATTTTGACTCAACTAATAGCTTGTTTAGTATATCTAAATTAATTTTTGACGTGTCTGCATAAGTGCGATTAACAAAAGAGACAATTCCCAATTCATATTCCGGCAGGAAGAACCAATTGCTTCCGAAACCTGGCAGTCCTCCTGCATGTCCTATAAAAGTTCGACCTAATGAATCCCTTAAATATCTTAATCCATAACCATAAGCGCGCATTAATGAACATTCATCCCCACAAGCATATTTGAAGTCTGTTTCTAATTTTATAAACTTCCATGGCTGATGCATTTCTCGGACAGAACTGCGTTTGATAGGTCCTAATTCTTTGTCTTCTCGTGATGGCCAAGCGGCTTGATGGAAAGCAATGTATCGACCAAACGATTCAATTGAAGCAATCAATCCACCCATTGCGCCAAAAATTCCATCATGAAGCAGTGGCTCTTCTTCCCATTTTTCATCTTTAAAACTATACCCATGGACTAGTTGAGCTTCTGGAATTTCTGCATATTCCCAATAAGATTTAATTCCTAAAGGCTGGCAAATCGCTGTATCGATGTATTTTTGATAAGGAACGCCGGTTATTTTTTTTATCAGATAGCCTAAAATAGTATAGCCTAAGTTGCTATACTCAAATACCATGCCGCATGGATTCGAAAAACATATTTTCTCTTTTAATAATGTGACAAGCTGTTCTTCGGTTTTTTCCAACTTTCTATCAGCCCAAGGATCATCTGTAGGCAAGCCTGCGGAATGCATCAATAAATCTCTAATTGTAATCGCAGGAGCGTCCTTAGTTAAGCATTGAGCCTGCATTTCTGGAATATAAAGATCTATGGGATCATCTAAGCGCAGCTTTCCTTCATCACGAAGTTTTAAAATCGCCATTGCAGTAAAACTTTTTGTCATCGAAGCAATACGAAACATAGATTGAGGAGTAGCCGGGATCTTTTTATCAAGATCAATAAAGCCTCCACCGCCAGAGTGTATCAACTGTCCATCCAATACGATTCCATATGCATACCCAGGATAACCATTTTTGTCGGCGTATTTTTGATACATTTCATCTATTTCAGGAAAAAAAACTTGAATTCTTGCCAGCCGATCATTGTCTTCAAAACGTGGGGGCGGATACGTCTGAGTGGGTAATGTAAAGCTAGATCCCTCTTTCTTATTTAAGCTTTCCGACATAAGCCTTCCTTCCACACAAAAATTGCAATATAAAAAAAGAGAGGTGATTAAAAAATTTTTCATGAATTTTTCCACTATGTTTGTAACTCTTTGCAGAAGAGGGCATGTTGTCATAACTTCTCAATTTTTGAGAATAATTTTCTGCATAATTAGCATTTTATTTTGACTTAAAATCATTGTAAAAATACCTTACCAGTCAGCAAGACATCCCCTACAACCTCAAAAGCTACAGGATTTATGATCAAAAGAATTCTAGAGATGGTCCCTAAATGGACGATCGCCTGTCTCCTGTTTTTTACTCAAATTCACGCTCAAACGGAGGTCTTATTCACCTTTACTAAGAAAGAACTCGGTCACCTCTCTGTGTGCTCTGTGATCTCTGTGGTTGATAAAAAAATTCGAAACGTTTTTATCAACCACAGAGATCACAGAGAGGGGATTCTAGTGACCGAAAAGGTGAACACGGCCTTAGAGTCAATCAAACGGGCAATCGCCACTTTGCAGGTGATGGGACGGCATATAATCAGATAGGCTATATGAACGCAGCTGTCATCAGCGCAGGTCGTGTAATCACGGAAATTCTGAATGATCTATAATTTAAACTTGGACGAATTGGACTTTGATAGCCTTCATGTTGGAGATCAACTTACCCATTTCAATTCTTCTAAGCGAATTTTGGATAAACGATTGCCTTCTCGCGCCCCTCCCGGGGCTAGGGTGTTAATTTTGATGCCATTTTGGCTTTGAAAAATCCATGCGATTCGATTATCGAAAGTGACCCAATATTATAATATGGGGTCACTTTCGATAATCGAATCCCATGTGATTTTTCTTTGCCAAAATGGCATCAAAATTAACACCCTATCCCGGGGCGCAACGTTGAATGTCGTTTATCCAAAACTCGCGTTCTTCTAATGTCCAAGTTGTCCATGTCCAACAGCGCACCCTAGTCGTGGACATGGACGAATTGAACTCGTGTTTTTGGTTCGTTTTGTCTGTTTAATTTGACTTAATATTTATTAATATACAATATAGTGCATTAAAGAACGTACAAGGAGTCGTTTATGTGCAATTCTATTTTTAATAATTTAATAGCAATAAAAAATGAAATTGATTTACACCCAAGTCCAATACAAATTTCAGTTTCGCATTTGCAATATAACCTAAGGGCAATGCAAGCGAGTCTTGCGCAGGGCGGTTCATCAGACATAATCAATTTAAACAGTCAGTTGGGAAAAGTTTTAGAAGGAGCAATAGGCTCTATCAGTTCAAGAAATGTTTCTTTATTACCTACTCAACAAGATCAAAATATTAAGGATCAATTAGCAAGATTATCAACTGCGATTGGCGCTGTTCTTCCAAAAAAAGAAAAGCACATAGAGATTCAGCCACCTGTAGAATCACAAAAAAATAATGTTCCTGATCTATTTAGTCAAGAAGTTATTGACTCTTTAAATGATTTGTTAGTGTGTATTGAAAGTTACAAGATATATAAAACTTTAAAATGCGCAACTAATTTAAATTGTCGAATTGAAGTAATAAAATCTCTAGTTTTATTGGTATTGAATAACCCACAATTGCCCTCTGATAAACGAGAGTCCTTTCAAGCGGTCCAAGGTGCGCTTGCAAAGATTCCATTATTGCGTGCGGAAGATGTGACCCCACTAACGGAAATTGACACGCTTATAAAGGCGATTTCAAAGTGTACCGTTAATTGGGACAATAGAGGTCAAAATAAATCCCAAGCAGAAAAAGAGCTGATAAATGTCTTAAATAAAATAAAAAATTTAATTAATGATTGCTTAACAAACGATGATGGCGGCAATGCCTTGATCACTCCTTCCGTCAGCGCCGTGATCGACGATAAGCGAGCTTGGCTGACAGACACTATAGAGGAACAAGTCATCAAAGGCAAAAATAATGGAAAAAAAAAACAGATTGGAGAGTTGCTGGAAACTATTACATTCATTGAATCTATGAAGGAGTATTCCGGAATTCCTTCAGAGATACAAATATTCGTAAAACATGTAAACAAGATATGTAATAAAATTATAAAAAGCAAGGTAAAAATTAATGATATAAAAAAAATAAATAAACTTCCGGAAAGAATAGAAAACCATATACGATTGTTAAAGCTTTGTCCATTTCCAGAATTCGAACTGGATGAAACAACCGAAAATTTACTAAGTGTGATTTCAAAATTTCGCGAATCTTTTGTCTTTATTAACAAATTTTTTAATGAATGCCCTACCACTCCAACTGAAATAAAAATTTACAGACGTGCATTAGCAAGTCAATGCAAACAGATTGAGCTATTGCGAGATGCAGAAATTGATAGTGGAACAGGTCATCAAGTTTCGGCGTTAAAACTATTGAAAAGCAATTCCACAGATGCAGAGGCCTACTCTGAGTACATGCAAGCATTAGATGAAATAAAAAAATTTATACATGATATGTATCGCCTTTCTTTAACCAATTTCCTGCCAGGGAAAAAAACAATAACCGCTTACAATGAAGTGAAAGGAGCGCTTGAACAAAGTCATTTGAAGATGATGATGGCTTTTTCTCGGTGTGAAAATCTTGCTGGAAACGGTTCACCTTTAAATGAAGAGAACAATATCGCCCCTAAGACTTTTTTTTCTTCTTCCTCCGGGCGGTTGCCGCCTATAAACGGAATTTCATTGCCTGTTGCAAATGCAAACATGGAAATTTCTGTAACTGGTCTCAATCTCAATTCCAATCAAGAGATGCCTCAATTTCCTATTGTTTCTATGAATCAAGGAATAATTAGCTCTATGTCAACGAGTGATGCTCCTCTAATATTTGGAAATGCGAGCGTTGAGCAAGAGATAGAGAGGCGAAAAATATTTGAACGAGAAATGCAAGAAAAAATACAACGCTCACTGGCGGAAAAACAAAAAAATAAAAAAGACATGGAAATTTCTGTAACTGGTCTCAATCTCAATTCCAATCAAAAGATGCCTCAATTTCCTATTGTTTCTATGAATCAAGAAATGATTAACTCTACGCCAATGAGTGATGCCCCTCTAATATTTGGAAATGCGAGCGTTGAGCAAGAAATGAAGGAAAAATTAGAACGAGAAGAACAAGAAAAAATACAACGATTACAGGCAGAAGAACAGGAAAAGATAAAACACTCGATGAGCGAATTTATTAAAGCGAAACAGTTCGATAAGGCTGCGCAACTTTTGGAAACATTGCCGTTAGATGTAGTAAAATTATCTCTTATCTATGATTTTATTGATCTTTATATTGCTGAGGAGAGACTCGCAACATTGAATTCTTCAATTGAGTACACCTTTTTGTATGAGTTAACAAAAAAAACGCCTCTTTTTTTCCAGCGTTTGTTGCCTGATTTTCAGTTAGAGTTAATTGAGCATATTACAGAACACTCACAAAGTATGAATGAATTAGTTGAAAAATGGAATGATTCATTAAAAACTAGAATAGAAAGTTTTTTCGCAAAAAACATGAACAATAGAGAATCCACATTCGAATGTCATAGCCTTGGATCAACAATCGTACTTGGAATAGAGGCAATTGAGCACATGAAAACAGGCCGAGTTTTGACAGAGTCAAAATTACCTGCAAATGCAAAAGATCAATTGAATCAGTGTGTGAAGGCGATTTCGGAAAATAAGCTAGATAAAGTCAAAAAGCATTTAGATGAATTGAGAAATGTCCCCACGCGAGATGTGTACCTGTTGATATGTTATGGTCATTTAATCGACAAGTGCTTCGACTATGAACGTGACGATTTTGTACAAACAATCATCCTGAAAGTGCCTTTGGCTTGGCGAAGTCTCGTAATGCCCATGCCTTATTCTGATTTTAATCCAACATTAAACAAGGAATTGATGGAATTGGGTGAAGAATTTGAGGTGTGGCTTTTCGCTGTTATGAGACTAATTAACTGGAGCGTGAATGAGGAAAAGAAACCTATTCAACGACGTTTTATCTCGTTATTGAACGAATTGAGCGTGTTTAAACAATAAACGTGATTCAAAACTTTTATAGGATCTCCGCCGCCAAGGCGGCAAGCTCGGAGCGTTCCGTTTTTTCGAGGAAGACATGTCCAAAGAGTTTATGTTCACTGAATTTGCCTACGGCATAGCTCAAACCGTTGGAATCTTTATCAAGATAAGGATTGTCAATTTGAGTGGGATCGCCTGTCAAAATGACTTTGGTGTTTTCTCCGGCGCGTGAAATGATTGTTTTCACTTCGTGTGGGGTTAGGTTCTGCGCTTCATCGATGATGATGTACATTTTTGGCAGTGATCTTCCGCGAATGTAGGTGACCGCCTCCATCTCGATTTTGCGACTGTCCATCACCCAACGAATCGTTTCATTGGATTCGCCGCCGCCTCCGGAAGAGTCGCATAAAAATTCTAAATTATCATAAATGGGTTGCATCCAATTAAAAAGTTTTTCTTCTTTAGTGCCGGGCAGGTAGCCGATATCACGGCCGAGGGGCATAATGGGACGGCTGACGAGGATGCGATTGTAAACTCCGTCATCGAACACTTTTCGCATGCCGCACGCCAACGCCAGCAGTGTTTTTCCTGTACCGGCAGGCCCGATTAGCGTGACTAGTTTGATGTCGTCGCGCATCAGGGCGTCTACTGCGCATTTCTGTTCTACATTGCGCGGTTTTATTCCCCATAGGCTTGTTGGTTTTAAGAGGGATTCCACCTGTTGTTTCTGAGCGTTGTATTTGCCTACGGCTGAGGAGTGTTCCGGGGAGGTCATGATGACGTATTCATTAGGTTGAAATGTTAAACCAGGGAGAGATAAGGCGCTGTCTTTGTAAAAAAGGTCGATGTCATGCTTGCTTGTTTCGATTTTGCAAATGCCCTTATAGATCGCGCTGTAGGCGAATTTCAAGTTTTCATAATCTTGCGCCGATAATCCAATGGCTTCAGCTTTAATGCGTGCGGCAAAATCTTTTGAAACAAAAACAACTTTTTCTCCTCTTTCATGCAATAAAAATGCAGCCATAATAATTTTATTATCATTAACTGTTAGAGCAAAGGCGGAGCTGTAATCGGTTTTAATATCCAACTGTATGCGCAGCGTGCCCCCATTTTCGAGGTTCACGCCTGTGTGTAAGTTGCCTCCCTTGCCCAGCTTTGTGAGGGAATCCAACGAACGAAAGATGGCGCGCGCATTGCGGCCCAAATCACTTGGCAAACGCTTCATCGTATCCAGTTCTTCGAGCACCGTGAGAGGGATAACGACATGGTTGCGGGAAAATTTAAACATCGCTTCTGTATCGTGGAGCAAGACATTCGTATCGAGCACAAACGTTTTTTTTATCACAAGGTTCCTCCCGGGCAGTATAGCAAGGTATAACAAAAAAGATAAAACAGGGAAATGAAAAACGCGAGAAAGAACTTCTTTTTTTCATCGATTGTTAGCGCTTGACCCTTTGATTTGCTAAAATTTTAACGTCGGCGCTTGACTTTATATGAACATTTCAATATAATCATCTTAAATATTAATTGAAGGAGGTGTTTGTATGAAGATAAAAATTAATCATAAAATCCTTAGTATCCCCCCTTATATTTCCACTGCTTGGAATAACGTTGTCGCTCTACATATGGAAAAACGAGTTCTGGTCGTCGATCTTTTTGATGGCGGGCAAATTGATATTCCTGGACTTGATGATGGAACAATCGAACATATTTTTGAAATACACGTTCAAGTAATGGAACATCAACAGGCATCCGAAGGGATGA
>JABDEO010000063.1 GCA_013287015.1 Chlamydiota bacterium | reverse complement strand
TGTTCAAAAACAAGCGAATAAAAAGAAAAATTCGGAAGCCTCGCGCGCTCATAAAATCTTGGTTTTAGACTTAGAAAAATTAGCGCCGATTGTTCACGTTTTTGATGAATTGGGCATTAAACGACTCGATAACCACTCTGAAGAACTCCCATTGTGGAGCCTGGCGAATATTGACGCCGCTCAATTTGAGGGTTTAGCGATTGAATTTTCAATGTCGAGCAAGCTGCAACATGTTCAACAACAGATGCTTGGCGTGCAACCTTTTGAGGTCAGCGCGATCCCGCCTGAAATCAAAGCCTTGCTGCGCGGCTACCAACAAGACGGCGTTGCATGGCTGGAGCGATTGCGCCGCATGCATCTTAACGGCATCCTAGCGGATGATATGGGCCTTGGAAAAACGCTGCAAGCCATCATCGCCGTGACGCAACATAAAACTTTATCCATCGTCGTATGTCCAACTTCGCTTGTTTACAACTGGAAAGAGGAATTCACCCAATTCAATCCAACCCTAAAAATTCTGCCGGTTGACGGGACGCCTACGCAACGTAAAAAACTTCTTCATCATATTCACGATTTTGATGTTGTCATCACCTCCTATAGCCTGCTGCAGAAGGATATCGAATTCTATAAAACCATTCCCTTCGGTTACGCGATTTTAGACGAAGCGCAGCATATAAAAAATCGAGGCACTCGCAACGCAAGATCCGTTAAAATGATCCAAGCGGCGCATCGCTTGATTTTAACGGGAACGCCTATTGAAAACTCTCTAGATGAGTTGTGGAGCCTCTTTGACTTTTTAATGCCTGGCCTGCTGAGCTCCTATGATCGATTTGTCGATAAGTATGTCCGCAATTCCAATAACGGGAAAAATCTCGAAATTCTTCGCAAAAAAGTTTCGCCCTTCATCCTGCGGCGCATGAAGAAAGACGTTTTATCCGATTTGCCGCCGGTTTCGCATATCGTATACCATTGCCACTTATCGGAAACGCAGCGTGAACTTTATCAATCTTATGCGGCTTCGGCCCGCGAAGAGTTGTCTCAGCTGGTCAAAAAGGAAGGCTTTGACAAAGTTCAAATTCATGTTTTAGCTACGTTGACGCGTCTAAAACAGATCTGCTGCCATCCGGCGATCTTCGCTAAAGAAAACGTAGAAAGCGGCGACTCCGCCAAGTATGACATGTTGATGGAACTGCTGCAGTCGCTGATCGACGGCAATCATAAAACAGTGATTTTTAGCCAGTATACGCGTATGCTTCATATCATTCGCGATGAACTAAAGCGGCGGCGCATTCCTTTTGAATACTTGGATGGCGCAAGTAAAAACCGCATGGGCATTGTGAAAAAATTCAATGAAGATGAAAGCATCCCTGTCTTCCTCGTCTCGTTAAAAGCAGGAGGCTCGGGTCTTAATTTAGTAGGCGCCGATACAGTCATCCACTATGATATGTGGTGGAATCCCGCTGTGGAAAATCAGGCGACGGATCGCGTGCACCGCATTGGACAGAAACAATCCGTGTCCGCGTATAAATTAATTACGCTTAATACCGTAGAAGAAAAAATATTAGAAATGCAGCAGCGCAAGAGCTCCCTTGTTAAACAAATAGTCGCCTCCGACGAAGAAGCGCTTGGCAAATTAACATGGGAAGAGGTGTTGGAACTCCTGCAAACATAAAAGGCAACCAAATATGAGTAAAAAGAATCAGCCAGGTTTTAAAGTGGCGATGAACCATCTATACCGTTCGGCTTTTGGACAGCTTAACCGCTTTCGAGGCGTGTTTTCAAATGATATCGGCATCGACTTAGGCACGGCCAACACGTTGGTTTTTGTACGAGGAAAGGGAATCGTTCTCGCCGAACCATCCGTCGTCGCCGTCGACTCCCAAACAGGTGAAGTTCTCGCCGTCGGCCAAAAAGCCAAAGCGATGTTAGGTAAAACTCCACGCAAAATTCATGCCGTTCGCCCCATGAAAGACGGCGTTATCGCCGATTTTGAAATCGCTGAAGGCATGTTGAAAGCCTTAATCAAACGCGTCACTCCCACAAGAAGTTTGTTCCGTCCGAAAATTTTAATCGCCGTGCCTTCAGGAATTACAGGCGTGGAAAAACGCGCCGTCGAAGATTCCGCTTTGCATGCCGGAGCCCAAGAGGTGCTGCTCATCGAAGAACCTATGGCGGCGGCGATAGGCGTCGATCTGCCTGTGCATGAACCTGCAGCCAACATGATCATTGACATCGGCGGCGGAACCACGGAAATTGCAATCATCTCTTTGGGCGGCATTGTAGAATCGCGCTCCCTGCGCATCGCCGGCGATGAATTTGATGAATGCATCATCAATTACATGCGCCGCACTTACAACTTGATGATCGGTCCGCGCACGGCGGAAGAAATCAAGATGACCATCGGCTCCGCCTATGCTCTGGCGGGCAACGAACTGGAGATGGAAGTGCGCGGCCGCGACCAGGTGGCCGGATTGCCGGTGACCAAACGAATCAACTCCGTGGAGATCCGCGAATGTCTGGCCGAACCGATTCAGCAGATCATTGAAAGCGTCAAGCTTACGCTTGAAAAATGTCCTCCTGAATTGGCTGCAGACCTAGTTGAGCGCGGCATGGTGCTGGCGGGCGGCGGCGCATTGATCAAAGGCATCGATAAAGCGCTGATTAAAGAAACGGGCTTGCCCGTCATCATCGCGCCCAATCCTTTGTTAGCCGTATGCCTCGGCACCGGCAAGGCCCTAGAATACCTTGACAAGTTTAAAAAACGCAAACCTTGAAAGAAAAAGACGCTTGTTGAAAATTCAACGCAAAGTCGCAAAGGCGCAAAGAAACGAAGAAGACAGTTCAATAAAAAAACGCAAGGGCTAAAGTTGGTGTTTTTTTAAAATATATGCACAATCCTAAATCTTTGCGTCTTTGCACCTTCGCGTCTTTGCGTTGAATTTTTAACAGAACAACTGAAATGCCTTGAGAGATAAGTATGAATGAGCCGTTGGAAAAATGGACGACAAATCACCGCTTGCAGGAATGGATAAAACAAACGATCGAATTATGCCAGCCTGATGAGGTATGGCTTTGCGACGGTTCTCAGGCGGAATATGACGCCCTTTGCCAAAAAATGGTCGCGTCAGGAAGCCTTATTAAACTCAATCAAGCCAAACGCCCCAACAGTTATTTGGCGCGTTCCACTCCGGATGATGTCGCGCGCGTAGAGGATCGAACGTTTATTTGCTCGGAAAAACAGAGCGATGCAGGACCTACAAATAATTGGAAAGACCCCCTTGAAATGCGCAACATTTTGCACGGGCTGTTCAAAGGCGCAATGCGCGGCCGCGTCATGTACGTCATCCCATTTTGCATGGGTCCTTTGGGATCCGATGTCGCCCACATCGGAGTGGAAATCACCGATTCCCCCTATGTTGTATGCAATATGCGCATGATGACGCGCATGGGCGGAAAGGTTTTAGAAGCTTTAGGGAATGGAGAATTCGTCCCCGCCTTGCATTCAGTGGGCATGCCTCTAGAACGTGGCCAGAACGATGTTGCGTGGCCATGCAATCAGAAAAATAAATATATCGTTCAATTTCCTGAAACTCGTGAAATATGGTCTTTTGGCAGCGGATACGGCGGCAACGCGCTCTTGGGAAAGAAATGTTTCGCTTTGCGCATCGCCTCATGCCTGGCGCGCGACGAAGGTTGGTTGGCGGAACATATGCTGATCATGGGAATCACCAATCCGCAAGGCGAAAAAAAATATTTCGCCGCCGCCTTTCCCAGCTCTTGCGGCAAAACAAATCTCGCCATGCTCACTCCCTCCTTGCCCGGTTGGAAGGTCGAAACCGTCGGCGACGACATCGCCTGGATGAAATTCGGCGATGATGGAAGGCTCTACGCGGTCAATCCCGAAACAGGCTTCTTCGGAGTGGCTCCAGGCACATCGTTTGATTCCAATCCAAATGCAATGCGTTCCATTACAAAAAACGCTATCTTCACTAACGTGGCTCTGACTCCTGATGGAGATGTCTGGTGGGAAGGAATGACCAAGGAGCCTCCGCCTTACTTGACTAGCTGGCTGAATAAAGCCTGGACGCCTGCCTCCGGAGAAAAAGCGGCGCATCCCAATGCGCGTTTTACAGCTCCGATCGCACAGTGTCCAGTGATTGACAAAGCCTGGGACGATCCAAAAGGAGTTCCCATTTCCGCTATTTTATTCGGCGGACGACGCTCCTCAACTATTCCACTGGTGTATGAAGCGTTTAACTGGCGGCATGGCGTTTTCGTTGGAGCCAGCGTTTCTTCAGAAACAACCGCCGCGGCGGCGGGGGATGTAGGGAAGCTGCGGCATGATCCTTTCGCCATGCTGCCTTTTTGCGGTTACAACATGGGAGATTACTTCAACCATTGGCTCAACATTGAGCAAAACGTAAAAAACATTCATCCTCCGCGCATTTATTATGTAAATTGGTTTCGGAAAAGCAGCAAAGGGGAATGGCTTTGGCCGGGCTTTGGCGATAATTCGCGCGTCCTCAAATGGATTTTTGAACGGACCTCCAACCGCGGCGACGCTCAGGAGACGCCGATTGGATACATTCCCACAGAGGCGGCTATCGACACTGCCGGACTGCAACTACAAAAAAACGCTTTACAAGAACTGCTGCATATTGATAGAGAAGAGTGGAAGCGCGAAGCGGCGGAACTAAAATCCTATTTCACCTTATTCGGCGCCCGCTTGCCTCCGGGCATTCAACAAGAATTGCAGTCCCTTGAAACACGTTTATATTCGGCCAATGACTAGTCAAAAACCTCAAGAACGTCTTGTACAACGTCTCGGCAAAGCGCTGCTTGTCAGCGGGATATTCAATATCGCTTTACTTGCCCTGCTGTTTTATTGGTTGATTAACGAAACGCCTCCAAGACCATACTGCGAGTCAAAACCAGCCGAAAAACAGGAACAGCAAGCCCCCCTCGCCGTCGAACAGAGCAATGGGGAAATCATCCGTTCCTTCCGCACCATGCCCATCGAACAGTTGATCGCTAAACTGACTAATACGCAACTCGTCGAAAACGGTTATACGCAACGCGACATCGCTCTAGCGGCTCTCTCCACCTTTCATCATTTTGACCTGGCGCGCGCACTGCTCGGCCATGCGCAACCTGCGCAGCGGCGCAAAATTCCTTTTGGAAAAAATCGCGCAGGGGAACGCGTTGAGGTGATCGTTTATCCAGGTCTTTCCGAAGAGCAGTTTCAAGCGATTGTTCATTTTGCAAATACTGAACGCTGGCCGCTGACGAGTCATGGTTTGTTTTTGCGTCTCCGAAAGCAGCGAGGAGAATACGACCCTTCGCTCGCCGACGCTTTTTTTCTCACTCAGGAATTTCTCGCCGTGGAAATGCTCTTCAATCGTTCAGAAGCGCGCGTAGAGAAAAACGAACTGCTCAATGTCATTTTTCAAGGCAGCTGGTCGATGCTGTCGAAATTTGTCGAACAGCAACGAACTGCGCAAGATTTGTCTCCGGCGCGGCGTCAAAGTTTCCTGCTTGATTATATTAAACGTGAGTCCCGCGCCGCCGCTTATCTATTGCTCAAAACAGATGGCGCATTCGCCGCACGCAAGCTCGATGACGAACATGTGATCGTCCTTTTGAATCTTCTCTTGGAAAAGACGCCGGAGGCTGAACAGCTTGCCTTGACGTTTCTGACTAGTCCGCGCGGCGACGCTGTTTGGCAGTTGGCGGCTGTCCGCTTATATGACTATGCGGGTGAACCTAAGCCTGATAAAAACTTGCATCATGCTGCGTTGACGCGATTTGTGACGCAGACGAATGCTGCAGCGGTCCCTCGCGCTCCTTCAGCTCCGCCAGCTTCTCCAGTCGCATCACAACAGCCTCCCGCCGCCTCGAATGCCTCAAAATCGCCGCCGCGTCGCGGCCAATTATACATTGTACAAGAGGGCGATTCGTTGTGGAAAATCTCTAGGCGTTTCCATGTGGATATCGAAACACTTAAAGTTTATAATCAACTCGACTCGGACTTTTTAAAGCCAGGGACGACGCTCAAAATTCCTGTTCATTGAAGTAACGATTGCCTTCGAATCATAACAGCTTTTCAGGCTCCGATTCCTTCTCGCTCTTCTCTTTGATCTCTTGCTCCCGGTTTCCTTGTAAAATCCCCCTTAAGCTGGAGGCGCGCTTTTTTCCGACAGGTCCAAGGCATTCGATGTTTTTTAATACTATCTCTAAATCTACATATTGACCCGCAAGCATGATTAAGCCTTGATCTAATGTGTCAGCTTTAATGTCAGCTCCTTCAAATACAGCTTGCACCAGCCATGGGATAATTTTATTTTCAGAATCATGTTGTTTGATTATTTCAAATATTTTCCTCAGTAAGTTAATGTCATCTCTCAGAACATAAGAAATAAAATATCCCCCAAGAGAATTTTGTTCTTCATAAAAGCATCTTTCAAGAATACTAAAACAAATTTCAACATCCCATGCGACGCTCAAACTTTCTACATGTGTTTTATTTTTGTTTGCTTTTTTTTCTCGAAAACTGCTTATAGAATCATTCAATTCATTCGTCAAATCTTCAGCAGGCACGCCTTCATAACGCTGAGTTTCAATGAAAAATTTTAAACGACTGTAACAATCCATCACTACAGCCAGTTGTCTCTGTGCAAGGCAAAGATTAATAAGCCAGACCATTTTTTGAATATATGGTCGCATTTGTTCTCTAACTGCAATCGTTGAAAGCATATTGTTCATTAGATTAAAATCGGACGAATTGGATTGGTGCGGTTTGCCTCCCACTATTTCAAAGTGTATTTCCAAATGTTCGGCCAATCCACCCAACAGACTTTCGAAAATTTCTTTATACCTAGGATCTTTTGTCTCATCCCTGTCCAGGACTCCGTCACGCTGTTCCATAACGGTCCACAACAGCTCATACGCATTTTTCCATTGTTTCTCTTCTTGCAACTTAAACACTTCTTTTTTTAAACGATCAAAAAAAGCATCGGTTTCTTGGATATTGGCTATAGTATCAGCCAATTTGCCACTCACTTTTTCATGAACGGCAACAACCTGAGATTTAAGCTTTTCAAAAACAGGCGATATAGGGGAATCAATATTCATTTCTTGCCCTTTTTTCACTTTTAACTCTTGCTCCACTTTTAATTCTTGTTCTTCTGTCAACTCTGCGCATAATATGCTCATATTAGTTATATCAGTAATGAGACCTTCTATTGTTCCCGATAGATGTTGTGTATAGGCGCTTTTTATAAGATCAATATTTTTCTTTATTACTTCAATTATCTCTTTTTGCTTTTTTGATTCTTTATTTTCTTTTAACCCCAAACGACCAACTTGTTTTTCTAAATCATAAACGAGATGATTAAACTGTGAGAGACCTATAAGACCAGTTGACATAAAAAAAACCATTATTAAGAATTAATAATAATCAAATAAGCTACACTCATTATATTACAAAGTATAAATAAATTTATACATATATTATTTTGAATGTTTTTTTTGCTCTTTTTATTTATTTTTAGCACGATTTTTAGAATGTCTCTGTCCCTTAAGGAACAGGATCGTTCCCGCCTGGATGATAGGGATGACACTTGCCTAAGCGTTTACAGGCAAGCCATACGCCGCGCAAAACGCCATGTTTTTGCACGGCCTCCGCTGCATAGTGTGAACAGGTAGGGTTGAAGCGACAGATTGGTCCAATAAAAGGACTGATGCAAAGTTGGTAGAGACGAATGGATAAAAGAACAAAATATTTCACAATAAACGCAACACGTCTTTAAGCAGCGTGATAACGACTTCAATGACGATTAGTCCGATAATCGTCCATTCAAGCCGACTGGAGTGCTGGTGATTAAGTTCTGTGCCTAGCATCTCAAAGAGTTCATGCAAAACTTCCAGACGCTGAGTCAACACATGCCCTCGTTTTTCGATATCTAGGTAATTGGCGATTACTCGATAAAAGTGCTCGAGTTCAGGATAATCCCAAAACAACTCAGGGGTGTCCAATACATTGACATGGAGGGTGATCGAATTGCGCTCTAGGAACAGCTCTCCCATCTTGCGGCGGATCTCACCGCGAGACAAAGGGATTTTTCCGCGCTTGGCAAGATCTTCAGGAATATACTGCATGCTATTAAAAGTTTTCTGAACAGCCACTTCAAAGGCGCCTAATTTGACCGATTGCGCCAAGCCATGCGACATGGCGAGCTTTGTTAAGACATCCTGATTAGGTAAAAAGATTTCATCCTCAGCGATTTTTGTGGGTCCATTATCATAAAGGTAAGTGAATTCATCCGTTTCCACTTCATCATAGCGTTGATGTTCAAACGGATGCGCTTCATTTAGAAACTGCAAAGCTCCCTCTTTGCTTATATTCCAGCAGACGATGGAGCCGTACGAAAAATAAAAAACATCGCCTCGGATTTCCGAACCTACAACTTCGATATGAATGACATCACGGTAGAGCGTCGCTTTAAAACGACCTTTTAAAGATTCAAAAAAAGGTTTTATTTGATAGGCCGTTGCTGTGCAGAAGGCGTAACATTCCATATATTAAACCTAATAGGCTTGTGAAAATGGATACAGCCGTAATAAAAATGCGGAAGAGGGGACTTGAACCCCTACGAGGTTTCCCTCACTACCACCTCAAAGTAGCGCGTATACCATTCCGCCACTTCCGCAAACTGTCTTTTGGGGTTGCAGGAAGGCTGATTCTAACGCGAGGTCCACTATATTGCAAGTATATTCTGTATTCTAAACTTCGTTGCTGGTAAGATCAAGGCTCGATGTCTTAATCATTTTTGCTCATTTTTTCTCTCATTCTGTAGCCCACACTAAGGTGTAGCGAGCCCTGGCGAGCGGAACCGCAGGTGTGGGAACAATTGAGAAAAAAAATGATGCAAAAATGATTGGGACATCAAGCTTTTGATCTTATCAAAATGCTAATAACAGCTGAAGTGAATATAACTATGACTGAAAAACTGCTTGAAGTTGATATTGACGAGATCTCCGTTAACCCCCATCAGCCGCGGCGTTATTTTGCACAAGAGGAACTGCAAGAATTGGCCGCATCAATCGTGGAGATTGGCCTACTGCAGCCTCCGGTGGTGCGTTTGCGGCAAGAAGGCGAAGGATACGAGCTTATCGCCGGCGAACGCCGCTTTCGGGCGTCCCAATTAGCCGGCTTGAAAAAAATACCTGTTCTTGTCCGCTGCAACTCCTCTCAATTCTCCGCCCAAGCCGCTCTCATAGAGAACATTCAGCGCGTCGATCTGAATCCAATGGAGATCGCCAAAGCGCTGCGCAATTTGACCGCTGAATATGGTTACAACCAAGAAGAGTTGGCGCAACGCATCGGCAAAAAACGCTCTACAGTCGCCAACTATTTGCGTCTTTTGGCCTTGCCTTCAAACATCCAAGACAGCATCCTAAAAGGCGCTATTTCTCTTGGGCATGCGAAGGTGATTCTTTCCTTAACTGAAACAGCGCAACAGCGGCGTTTGCACGACCTTATTTTGAGCCATGATTTGACAGTCCGCCAAGCGGAGGCCGCCGTTCAGCGGATCGAGACTGAGGCCAATCCGCAATCGCCCCATGCTAACAACCGAGATTGTCATCTGGAACAGCTTGCGGAAAAGCTTCAGCATCGGTTGGGCGTAAAAGTCGTGATTGAAGGACGAGGTCAACATGGGCGAATTCAGATCGATTACTACAATCTCGATGACCTGGATCGCATTCTTGAGATTTTAGACGTAAAAATAGATTAAAAATGAATTTTTATGTTATAATTAGTTATACAAATGAGATTAGAAACGAAATTAGAGAGGTTTTTATGGCGACTATCGATAAACTAGATATCAGCGTATACAACTTATACGCCATCCGCACGCGCATGGTTGAACAAACCAACCAGCAGTTTCACCTCGAAGAAGCGGCCAGCATTCCCCCGCAAACGCAAATCCTTAACACCTTTGTAAAACTGAGTGAATTGGATATTTTACTGGGAATTGTTCCTTTACATACACCGTGGGCTTATTTTTTTCCGCCTAAACAGTTTCGAATCACACGCCGCTCTCCCTTTTCTTTCTCTCGCATCGCCCCTAGCTTGCAGTCCACTGATGAACAAAGCGAGAGCTATGCCGCCCTTATGTCTGTTCCTTGCCATTCGGCCGATGAAGAGATGGAAAAAAACACCATTGCAGCCTGTTTTAAAGAAATTAGCAAGCTTAATAATTGGCTTAGTTTTATCATTGGGAGAATAGGGCAGTTCTTACAAGGGTAGCCATGAGCAAGATTAATTGGCTGGAAAAATTAGCTTGGAATGAAGATCAAATCGAGGAATTGCGATTTACAGGGTTCGCCTACATTCGTCAGGGTAAATATGATATCGCCCTGCCTATCTTTGAAGCTTTATGCGTCATCGATCCGGAGAACGCCTATAATCCTCAAACATTGGGCGCTTTACATCTACAGATGGGTCAGCCTAATAAAGCCCTAAAATGTTTTGATAAGGCGCTAAAAATTGAAGCGGATCACTCCCCTACGCTGCTTAACTTGGCAAAAACGTTTTTCATGCTAGGCAAAAAGCAGGAGGGCCTCAAATTAGCTCATATCTTAAAAGATGAACGCGATCCCGCCATTTCCAACACAGCTAAAGCTCTTATTTTAGCCTACACCTAGCAGTCGTCGGCGCTTGTAGCGTAGACTTCAGTCTGCGCTACAAGCGCCGTCGGCGGCCGCGGGCAGGACGAGAAGCGCTGGAGTGTTTTTTTTGCAGACTTTTCGCCAAGATGTCTTTTAGTTTCTGAACAACATATTCAACATCTTCCATGCTCAAATCATAGTATAAAGGGAAAGATAAAGCTTGCGCATAATATCCCTCCATATTGGGGAAATATTCGCTAATATCTCCGCAAGCACGCTGAAAGCAAGGATGGCGGTAAAGAGGAATATAATGCACTTGAACGCCCACGCCCTCTTCTCGAAGTTGCGCAATCACTTGCGCCCGCGAAATATTGTAGTATGCGAAGTCGATCTGCATGACACATAAATGAAAAGCCGTTTTAGCATCATGATCAGCAGTGAATAACCTGATATTCGGAACCTCATGCAAAAGGCGGCGATAATGCGACATAAGTTCGCGGCGTTTGACGATGAATTGATCGATGCGTTGCAGCTGAGATAGTCCTAGGGCGGCCTGAAAGTCTGTAAAATTATAATTGCATGTCAAATCCTGCGTTTCATAGTAGCCGTTGTACTGTGCGGAAACGTCTGCGCGAAGACGGCTAGGGTCGCGTTCAATGCCGTTATTTCGAAACAAGCGCAAACGATGATAGAGGTCAGGATCGTTGGTTGTCACCAGCCCTCCCTCGCCTGTTGTAATCGTCTTTGCAGGATGAAAGCTAAAGATCGTCATTTGGCTCCACGCGCAACAGCCAACCATTTGTCCATCCAAATATCGCGAACCAAGCGCATGGGCGGCGTCTTCAATAACAACCGCATCCGGAGAACGCACCATCCGATCTAAACGCTGCATATCCACTGGAATTCCGGCGAAATGCACCGGCGCTATGATCGTTTTTCCGCGAGAAGAGCGCCGCTCCGCCAACGTATGTTCCACCTGTTGAAGATCGAGGTTGCCGGTGTCGCGATCGATATCGACTAAAATCGGAGCCGCCTGCCGTTGCATTCCCATGGCGACAGTGGCTACAAATGTATTTGGAGTGGTGATCAAGCAATCGGAAGCGCTGATTTTAGCTGCATAACCCGCCGCCAGCAGCGCCGAAGTTCCGCTGTTGAAGGCCACGGCGTATTGCGCTCCGCAATAGAGCGCCATCGCTTTTTCAAAAGCCTCAACACACGCTCCTCGGGTGATGACGTCGCCGGATAGGGCGCGTCCCACTTCTGCAATGTCTGCAGCGTTAATCGATTGCCGCGCGTATGGGATAAAAGGTCGTGTTGACATGTCCAATCCATCATCATCTATATGCTGCAATGAATAATGAACTCTTAAAACAAGAGTGTCAAGAAAAAGAGGTTATTCAAGGAGACGAAAAAATAATGGCCATGAAATTCAAAATGGTTTAGCATCCCACGATATGACGACACAAGAGCAGTTTGACGAATACTTCATCACAACGCAGCGATTGGCCTGCCGCCCGGCGCGCGATGACAGCGCGCGGAATGAACTTTTGCAATTTATTGAACATCATCAGAATCAAGACTCTCGCGAAGATCCCTCGTATTCCGAATTCCTAAAAGGGGAATTTGAATTTTATTCCGGCAATTGCAAACACGCATTGCAGCGCTACCTGCAAGCTCAATCCGTCCCGAATTTTAAACTGTTTTGCTATCGAGCTTCGGCTTATGTCTCCAAGGAAACGGGAGAAAAAGCCAAAGCGATAGCCTTTGCTCAGAAGGCGTTGACGATTTATCCAAATGATTATGCCGCTTTGACGCTATTAGAGGATCTTTTGACGCAAGAACAGCAATTGGACGCCGCTCAGCGAATCCAACTTCAAATTGCATCCCTTCAAGAAAAATATCATGCAACGGCCTGCGCATCACATAAAATAGAGTCAGAAGAAAATGAAATCTCACAGCGCATTGATTCTTGCATTCCCATAACTCTGGAGTCCCCCATGTACGCACAACCGGACCTTTCAACAGCTCTCAATAGTCCTGAAGCGGCCTCTACGCAAAACTTGATCCAGCGCCTATATGCGACGGGCAAACTCGCAACGCCTTATCTGCCATCCCGAGAGGAACTGCAAAATCTCATGCATAACCCAGCCGGCAGGGTCTGGAAACCAAATAAACGCATCTCTCATGCGCACCCCAATGCTGAACATGAACTGACTCAAAAAATTCACGTGTTTCTGGCCGCCCAAGATCAGCGCATTGCCAGCTATCTCGAATTGTATCGCACACGCCCCCCCATCCATGATCATGGCTTATATGTCCTTGACGGTTGGCGCAACCATAGCATAGAAGCGTTTCCGATTTCATTGACGGAACAATCGCGCCAAACGTCCGGCGGATTTTATTTGCGCTGGGATGGAAAAGGCATCGTGATCAATCCAGGGCGCAATTTCTTAAAGAATTTTCACCAGCAAGGATTGCACATCCGCGATATTGATTATGTCATTGTAACTGGCGATCAACCTGAAACTTACGCAGACGTAAAAGAGATCTATTCTCTTAATTATCAACTGAATAAAGAATCGCAAGAGCTGCAAATCATCCAATACTACCTTAGCTTAAAATCCCATCAATCGCTTGCCAGCGTCCTAAAGCCTAATTTCAAACAAGAGCGCAATTCCGTTCATAGTTTAGAATTATTTCTAGATTCTCCGGATATTGAACGCGTTGAGATTTGCGAGGGAATTGCGCTGGATTATTTCCCGCTTACCGCCAACGCCAGCCGTTTAGGCAT
>JABDEO010000062.1 GCA_013287015.1 Chlamydiota bacterium | reverse complement strand
GAATTCTCCGAATTTGAGGAAATAATAATGGGTTCAGGTTCCTCATTTTTTGAAAGAGGAGGGCGGACATTTGCATATTCTTCATCTTCTTCATGTCGATCGATTTTTCTTCTTTTATTGCTTGATGTTGTCAAATCCAAATCTTCCGATTCCGAGGAGGTAGAGGGACCATCTATTTCACTTTCAGGAAAACGTCTATCGAGTTCGGCAAATGTCTGCTCTCGAGTTTCCGAATCGAGATCAAATTCCCATAAAATTTTGTCAAAATGTTCTTTCTGTATTCTTTTTCCTATCTCTTGTTCTATACTCCACTTTATCCCATATGATTTTCGTGCAGCAATTGTTCGTTTTAGAATTTCGATAGTTAGATTGTCGATAAGTGAGTATTCCGTCGTATTATGATCTAAGTCACTTCTTTTTTTGCTTTCCAGTAATAACTCTATCTTTTTTTCAATAATTTCGTTAGATTCCTGAGTGATTTTTCTTTTTTTATTGCTTGATGACGTCAAATCCACATCCTCTGATTGCGAGGAAGTGGAGGAATCATCCACCTCGTTTTCAGCAACCAATTTCTCGAGCTCAGCAAGTGTTTGCCTGCGTCGGACCCAATCAAGAGCAAATGTTTCTAAGATGTGAGCGAAATGTTCGTCTGATATTTCATTTTTTTCGTTAATTAAATTTCTTTTTATATAATGTGATTCTGGTTTAGCAATGGTTCTTCTTATAATTTCGATAGCTAATTTATCGTTAATTATAGGATTGTCTTTTTCTCTTTCCAGCAAAAAACCCACCTTTTGTGTAATAATTGCAGTAAACGAGGCCTCAACTTTTTCTTTTGCACGCCTCTGGCGTCGGCGTTGATTGTAGTTATGTTTGCGTATATGTTCTTTGTATTTTTCCGTTATGTTTTCCCCGAAAGCTTGATCTAAGGCGTCAATTGTAGCATCCCGTTGTTTTTTGTCGAACAAGCCATATTGTCGTAGTATGGAATCAAATTCGTTTGGATCTCTTGTCTCTCCAACTACTGCATTTTTGACCCATATATTTTTCCTACTATGCGGAGGACAAGAAATCCCTAAGGTCACAGCTTCCCTGATTCGACTATCTACTTCTGTTTGTCCAATTAAATGGTCCACTTTTTTTTGAACCGTTGAATGATAGTGTTCGAGTGCGGTTTGTTCAAATGTGGGAGAGCTGATGCCGTTTGAGCTCATGATTTTACCTTCTATTGTACCTTATATGTTTTTTAGATATGTATTCTATAGATTGTCGTAGTTTAATACAATCATTTATGTATCACATCATTTATAGCTTATAGCGCTTGTTTTTTTATTTGGACATTCATACAGTGATCTTATGCTGCGCCCGCGTGCAGCATAGCATGGTTTCTAGGGAGCCCCCATATGACAGAGACACTTACATTTCAATGGCAGCGTCACCCACAAGCCGAAGCGCTTCTGTTCAACATTCTGGACGAAAGCTGTAGGGCGAATCCCTTTATTGCAAACCTCCAACAAGAACTTTATCAAAAGACAAGCACGCGCCTGTTCGATTGGCTTGATCATCTGACCGTTGGGTATTCCGACGAACTGGAGAAGTCATTAGAAAAAAGCGGTTTTGTTTCCGAAGCGGCATCCGCTTCATACCGGATATTGCACCATCCCGGCGCCCAGCTCCCGCGCATTGTCGTTAAGGATGGCGGAGCTCCCATCATCGGCGTCGCCGTTAATGTCGACAGCATCGCTGATTTTTTGATGATGCGCGGGATGGCCGGACTTATTGAGGGAACTCCGCTTAGCGCTTATCGACGCTGCTGTGGATCAGTTGAAAATGAGATCGGACTATGGATAGTGGAACGAAGGGGCTCTCATACAATGGAACCTGTCCATACAGACGCGCAAGCCATTGCTCGCTATTTGCAAGCCACGGAACTTTGGCGGACGCGTCCGCGGGACATGGAGGATGAAGATGAAGCGATGTCGCATACGCTGAGCGTTGCGCAGCAGGTGATAGATCTCGTTGGAGAAGACCTTGCAGCGTGGATTGTATTGGAATGCGAGCGGAAATATTGGCAAGCGCGAAACACTGCCGGACAAATTCAAAAAAACCGTCAAGACCGCCTTGGAATGGGATGGGCTAATCACGATCATCACACTTTCCGTTCATCGCGCCGACGCTTTTCTCAGCTGATACGTCTGTTTGAGATGCTCGGTTTTTATTGCCGTGAGCGCCTTTACGCAGGAAAACAAGCCGGCTGGGGAGCGCAAGTGATGGAACATCAGCATTGCCGCTTAGTTCTTTTTTTAGACGTTGATTTGCTGCCTGATGAAGTGGATGTGGATTTCCGCCATCAGCCGCTGCCGGAATTAGACCGCCTTGGGACTGTAGGTCTTTGGTGCGCGCTGCACGGAGATTCCATTTTGCGGGCAGGCATGCACCATTTGGAAGCGCAGTTCCTGTTTGACGACCTTCAAAAAGATCTATCGACGTTGGGCGTAGGCATGATGGAACCCTTCAGCAATTTCTCTTTCTTGAGGCAGGCGTTTACAAAAGGCGAAATGTGGACCGTTTCTCCCTACCGATTGGAGAAACTATTGTCCGCCGGCAAGATCACTCAGGAGCAAGCGGAGAAATTCCGGTTGCATGGAGCGATAGGCAGCCATATGGAAAACTTGCAGCGCCGCGAAGGGTACAAAGGCTTCAATCAAAGCAATGTGAGCTCTATTATTCAGAAAACTGATCCGCGGGGTCAGGTCTGACGCGCACTTGTAGCGTAGACTTCAGTCTGCGCTTGTTTACGCAGGTTAAAACCTGCATAAACAAGCGCAGACTGAAGTCTACGCTACAAGTGTTTGCGTTAACTATTGGATGAGTGTTTGAAGATGCATAACACAGATGGACGGCTTGTCGCCGCTTACGAACAGATTGACGCCGGAAAAGTCGAAGTTTTATCTCTCGATATTTTTGATACGCTTCTTTGGAGGAAAGTTCCTCTTCCCATTGATGTTTTTCTTATTCTTGGCAGGCAGCTAAAGGAGCAAGGCTGGCTCGTTGAAGCGGTTCCTCCGGAAGGTTTTGTTGAAATACGAGTCTCCGCCGAACGCATTGCGCGAGCCAAAAAGGGAGGGATGGCGGAGATCTCATTAAAGGAGATTTATTGGGCTCTCAGCGGCGCTTTCAACAGGGTGACGATCGAGCAGATGGTGCAAGGCGTTAAGGGAATTATTAATGAATCCGATGTAGATGATCTCGTTGCGATGGAAGTCGCTCTCGAAAAGCAGTTGACGCGATTCGACATGAATATCATTCGCCTGTTGCGCTATGCTGTGGATAAACATATCCCTGTGGCGCTGGTTTCCGACACCTATTTTGAAATTTCTCAAATAGAGGATCTTCTTGATAGACCTCCTTTCTTTGAGCTTTCATTGATAAATAAGTTTTTTATCTCATGCGAAATCGGTCGAGGCAAGCGTCAGGGACTTTTTATTGATCTTTTGCAAGAGATGCAAGCCGCCCCGGGAAAAGTCCTGCATATCGGCGACAATTTTTACAGCGACTGCGTTGCAGCCCAGAAAATGGGCATTGCGACGCTCTATTATCCAAAATGCGGCGACGAGGTCGCTCAAATTCTGAATCGAGAATGGCCTGAAAGAGATCTAAAATTGCGTGGACGGTTATTAGACCAAGAACAGGGCGATTTTGGATTGACGGCTTTGCGCGGCAAACTGGAATGCGATGTCGCCCTCAAAAAAATGAAATCAAAAGAGGCCTTTTATTGGCAGTATGGGGCGACGGCTCTTGGCCCTTTTTTAGTGGGATTCGTCCATTGGATCTATAAACGTTGCCAAGAGATGCGTCAACAGCGCGTTTTTTGTTTAATGCGCGAAGGAAGGCTGTATGGCGATTTAATTAAACAATGCGCGGATTGTTATCCGAACGCCCCCTTAGAGGCGACCGAATTGTGGGTGTCGCGCCGTTTTATTTCTCATGCATGCATTGTTTATGGGGAACCGCACGAAATTTTGTCCTTATGCTACTGTCATCCTGCTTCTCCTTTTACAGTGGAGGGCTTTCTCACTTACTTAGGATTGGACATCCAAAAAATCCAAAAATGGGTCGGCGTCCGCCACGTCAAGTTAGAGGGTGATTTTTTGCCCAAAAAATTAGCGGAATATCTTTGCAGCAATCAGACGTTGCGCGAGCAGGTTCTTCAAAAAGCGCTTCTAAAGCGGCAGCGTTTTTTGAAATATTTAACAGGTCTTGTCGATCTATCCGCGATTTCTCAGATGACATTAGTCGATATTGGATGGTCCGGCACCACTCAGGGTGGCATGCAAATGCTTTTTCAATTGTGGGGATATCCTATTCGCGTGCATGGGCTCTATTTAGGAACCACCCAACATACAATCCCCGCTCTTCTGCAAGGAAATCTTCGGGAAGGCTATCTATTGAAGGCTGGATACCCTTTGGATGCAACGTTCGCCGTGCGCAGGGGAATCTATGCAATGGAACAAACCGCGACTGCCGGTTTGAGTCCCCTTGTGGACATTGACGCCCAGGGCGATCTGGTTTTTGGAGACAATGTCGCATCAAAAAGTCAGGTTCGTCAGGCCCATTTGGTGCAGCAAGGCATTTATGCTTTTTGCCGACTGCTTGGAGAATACATTCGATCAGGAGCCATTATGTGGAACGCCTCCTCCGAACAGTTGACCGACCAATTGAGAGGAATGCTGATTAGAGCGACGACTTATCCAACAAAGCTGGAAGCTCTGCGCCTCGGCTCCTGGAGCCATGACCATGTGAGCGGCAAAAATACAGCCTCCAAGCATGTATTTGGAGAAGATCAGTATTATGAACGCATGATCGGCGATATGCTTCCTCGAGCGGCGTTTGAAGACTGGGGAATGACCTGGCCGGCGGCTTACGCCGCTAAGCAAGACGACAGCCTCGCACGCATGGCCCAAGCGGCGCGAATGGAAATCCTTCCCCAAAGATGTTTTTTATCTTTGGATACTGTCCCTTTTGAGATATTTCTCGATAGAGGGACTGGGTTTTCTAAAAAACCGACGCGCCGCTTGGAATTGCGCAGCAACGCCAATCGCAATTTCTTCTCTCTCGTCAAATTAGATTCCCTGCATAAGCCGATTCGCGCTCTTCGCTTGGAACTCATCAGCCCTTTTTCACTAGTGCGGATTAGAAGTCTAAGGCTTATGGTGAGTGATAAAAGTCAGCCTGTCGCTGCAAAATATATTTTTTTTGAATCCACTTCAGATGAAGAGAAAATCGACCATTCGGGAACGGAGCAAGCGGGGCCGGGAATTTTTGACTGCAAAGACAGCCCTCTTGTTTTGACATACCTCTGCGAAACACCCCTGGTCTATGCCGTCCAAGTCAACTTCTGCTGCGAAATCTTTCGCCTTGATGAATAATCAACGGTCATGTATGATTTTAGTATTGCGAAGTTTTAACCGTGGCTTAGAGCGCATGCTTGCTCTTTCCATTTATTAAAGAAATAACTTTCAAAACCAGGTGTAAATGAGATGACAGTAGTAAAAGTTCGGACCGGAGATTCTATCGATAAAGCCCTTCGTGCTTTGAAAAAAAGGTTAGATAAAGAGGGCGTAATGAAAGCGGTAAAAGCTCATCGCTTCTATTCTAAACCTTCTGTACGAAAACGCGCTAAAGCAAAAGCAGCTCTCAAATATAAGCGTCAACGCTAAAACGGTCCGCAATTTTCTAATGAGAGGAAATTGTGGAATTTTTTTTATTATTATCAGACACTTGCACTCGCTCAAGCGTCGTTTTTGACGTATAGATGGATGTTATGACAGAATATTACGACATTTTGGAAGTGCCTCGCCAGGCCACTGCTGATGAGATCAAAAAAGCCTATAGAAAACTGGCGCTCAAATACCATCCCGATAAAAATCCAGGCAACGCCGAAGCTGAAAAACGCTTTAAAGAGATCTCAGAGGCTTATGAAGTGCTTAGCGATGACAAAAAACGTCAACTCTATGATCGCCATGGCGTAGCGGGATTGGGCGCCGGAGCCGGAATGCATGAGGGCGGGTTCGCTTCCATGGATGAAGCGCTGCGCACGTTTATGGGCGCCTTCGGCGGCGGCATGGACATGAATTCAATTTTTGAGGGTTATTTTGGCGGAGGCGGCGGTGGAGCCGGCGGCGGCGTTCGCGGGCAGCGTCAACAGGGAGCCAGCAAACGCGTCAACATTACTGTTTCCTTCGAAGAAGCGGCTAAAGGGGTGGATAAGGAGCTGGCGATCACAAATTATGTGACCTGTTCCACTTGTCAAGGGCGCGGAGCCAAGTCTTCGAACGATGTAAAAAAATGCTCGCGCTGCAGCGGATCAGGCCAAGTTTATGAGCAGCGCGGTTTTTTCAGCATGTCGATGAGCTGTCCCGCTTGTCATGGCGAAGGCCGCGTGATCACCGACCCTTGCACAGCATGCCGGGGCGAGGGTGTCGTCAAAGAGAAACAGCACGTGAAAATTCATATTCCCGCTGGCGTTGACAACGGCATGCGTTTAAAAATGAGTGGATATGGAGACGCCGGTCCAGGCGGAGGTCCTGCGGGAGATTTGTACGTTTTCATTACGCTTTCACCGCATGAGATTTTCGAACGAGAGGGCAATGATCTTATTTTAGATCTGCCTATCAGTTTTACGGAAGCGGCTCTGGGATGCAAAAAAGACGTTCCGTCTTTGACGTCGCATGCTTGTCGCATTACGATTCCGGAAGGAACGCAGAACGGCAAAGTTTTTCGCGTTCGTGGAGAGGGGTTTCCGAATGTACATGGACAGGGAAAGGGTGATTTGATCGTCCGTATTTTTGTAGAAACGCCAACCAAGCTCAGCGAGCAGCAAAAGCAGTTGTTGTCGGAGTTCGGCGCGCTTGAAAGTCCCGCCAATTTGCCTACAGGCAAAGGGTTTCTCGATAAAATCAAGTCCCTATTTTCATAAAAATTAAGTCGCCTTTCGCACTTCTGAAAACGCACGAGTTTTAGATAAACGATTGCCTTCTCGCGCCCCTGCCGGGGCGCGAGAAGGCAATCGTTTATCTAAAACTCGTGTTTCTTAGGAGCCTCCACGCGCTGCGCGAGGGGAAAACTCGCATTTAATATATCAAACAATTGTGCGTTATTGTCTGTTGGGTTGCACTTATATGAGGTCGCTGAGACCGCCAGTAAGAGCAGATCCAAGATGACTCTTACGGCCTTCAACTCTTGTAAATCCCTCACCGTGTGTCGTAATTTTTATACGATTTTCTTCCGTTAATTTATTTTGCTGTTCTTTCGTAATGTGAGGATGTTTATTTTTACTATCAATACCTTGTATTATTCCAAGGCGATGAATGATATCATTTATATGTTCTTTTGTTTTTTTGCCCGTCATTGGGCTATACTTCCCACAGCAAGCCGCTTGTTCTTCAATAGAGCGAGGGCTCAAATCTGTATTTAATTTGTTAGTCAAATCCGCTAAATTTTTTTTCAAATCGTTAATTTGGCTGTCTGTTGCAAGTTTATTTTTTGAAATTCTACTAATTTCTTCATCAAGAACAGCAACCGCATTAGATAGCGTTTTCTTGGCGCTATTTAAGTGTGATTCATAATTGCCTTTTTTCTGAACTTTGTCTTGCTTATATGTGTTCACTTCAAGTAACGCTTGTCTTAGATTGACTTGTGTTTTTCCAATAGTCATAAAATCTCTCCTTTTTAATAGTTTAACGTTAATATTATTAAATATTATGAAATACAATTCATGTTATAAATAACAGCAACTTTGATTATATTTTGTTGTAAATTTAATTGCAATGCGTATTTTTACAGTTCAAGTGTCGATTAAAGAAACAAAGGACTAAAGGACCTAAGGGACCTAAAAGACCAAAGGGACATTATGGACTGGGAATCGTGAATATAATATTGTATTTTTACAGGGTTCGTTTAGGTCCTTTATGTCCCTTATGTCCCTTATGTCCCTATATCAAAAATAAATGGCCCTGCTGATCATTTCTTGCGGGGCGGTGCACATCTCTAAGGAGATCCCTTTTTCCTGTAAAATGCCATGGATGACGCTAAGCGCCGTTTCCGGAGTATTGCACTCGCTGGAAAGGTGCGCTAAATGCACATGTTTAAGGCCAGGATGCGCCACTTCGCGCAATAGGTGGCCGCAAGCCTCATTGGACAGATGTCCAGTGCGACTCAGCACGCGCTGTTTATAGACCATTGGACGTGACGATGCGTGAACCATCGAGGGTTGGTGGTTGGCTTCAACATAGAGGTAGTCGCAATTTTGCAGCTGATTTTGAACAAGCGTTGTGACAAAACCCAAATCTGTGCAAAAACCGAGCTTTAAATCGTTGGTTTTAATGGTGAAGGCGACGGGATCCAGCGTGTCATGCTGGATGCTGAATGGATGAATCTGCAAATCGCTAAATTCAAAGGATTCCCCAGTGGAAAAAATCTTAAATTTAGGGCAATCATGAAAACATTCGACAATTCCTTTTGCGGTTTCACTATTTGCGAAGACCGGGATGCCCATTTTGTACGCCAGCACCTTTAGGCCCTGGATGTGGTCGCCATGTTCATGCGTGATCAAAATGGCGTCGATGTCGGCGATATCGACATCGATTTCCGCCAACCGGTTTTTGATCGCCTTAGCGCTGATGCCCGCGTCGATAAGGATTTTCGAATGCGCAGTGCCCAGGTAAACGCAGTTTCCTTTTGAGCCGGATGCAAGTGGACAGAAACCTTTCATTCGATGATCGCCTGTTTTGAACCATGGCGCTCTTTTTAACAAATTGAGGCTTTTATTGCACGGATTACATGGGGCTGATATACAATATTCAAGCTAAAATAAGGAGTATGCGATGCCGGCGCCTAAAAAAAAGAAAAACAAGTCCCTGTCAGGACCTTTTTGCCGCACTCCGAGAGAGGTAGGTCTTTTCGCCAAAGAACATCACATTGAAATCGTTGATCTCAAATATATAGACATATTTGGGGCATGGCAGCATTTCTCGATTCCCGTTTCAGATCTAACCGATTTTAAAAGTGTTGATTCCTCTTTATGGGCCGAGGGCATCGGCATCGACGGCTCTAGCATCCAAGGGTTTCAAGAAATTCATGAGAGCGATATATTGTTAATCCCTGATCCCTCCACGGTGCGGTTGGATCCGATTTGTAAACACCCGACTTTAAGCGTTATTTGCGATATTCGAGAGCCCGCTACAGGCCAATCCTATTCGCGAGATCCGCGTTTCATCGCAAAAAAAGCGGAAGATTACCTCAAAAAAACAAAAATTGCAGACACTAGTTATTGGGGACCAGAGGCGGAATTTTTTATCTTTGATGATATTCGATATGGTCAGAATGAGAACAGCGGATTTTATTTTCTGGATTCCAGCGAGGGAAACTGGAATGCAGGAAGGGATGAAAGGCCAAACTTAGGGTATAAGCAGAAAAACAAAGGAGGCTATTGCCCTGTAGCTCCCCATGATACGCTGCAAGATATCCGCACGGAAATCATGCTGACATTAAGGGGAATTGGAATTCCCGTCGAAGTGCATCATCATGAGGTGGCGACGGCGGGGCAATGTGAAATCGCCATTCGGTACTCTCCTCTTGTGGAAATGGCGGATAATTTGATGATGTCTAAATATGTGATCAAAAACATCGCCAGAAAAAATAATAAAGTGGCGACGTTCATGCCAAAGCCTATCTTTATGGATAATGGGTCAGGCATGCATTGTCATCAGAGTTTGTGGAAAAATGGGCGGCCTTTATTTTATGACGCTACAGGATATGCATCCATTAGCCAGCTTTGCAAATGGTATCTTGGCGGTCTCTTAAAACACACAGCTTCCCTTTTGGCGTTTGCCGCTCCAACGACGAATTCTTATAAGCGATTGGTTCCAGGTTTTGAAGCTCCGGTGAATTTAGCTTATTCCGCCAGCAATCGTTCCGCAGCTTGTAGAATTCCGATGTACTCTTCGCATCCCGGCGCTAAGCGGATCGAGTTTCGTCCACCGGATCCTTTATGCAATCCCTACCTTACGTTCGCTGCAATGCTAATGGCGGGCCTGGATGGGATCCAAAACAAAATTGATCCAGGTGAACCGATTGATGAAAATATTTATGAGCTGGATGAAAAGAAGATGGAAAAGGTAAAGCATGCTCCAAAATCACTGGAGGAGGCGTTGAACGCCTTAGAGGCGGATCATGGATATCTGTTAAAAGGCGGAGTGTTCACTCAAGACGTCATCAATACGTGGTTGAAGCTCAAACGCACTATTGATATCGATCAAGTCAGACAGCGGCCGCATCCTTGGGAGTTTCACCTGTATTTCGATCAGTAGAATTCCTGTAAACAAAAAAAAAGCTATGGCGCGCTGCGCCATAGCTTTTGAAATCAACTATGTTAAATTTTAAGTAAAAGATCCCAAATCTGTCGCTATTATCCGAGATAAGAAGTCGTTGTGCGCGGTTTTATTGTTCTTTTGTAGAGCTCATTTAATTCTTTATAAGCGCTTCTGGATGACTTTACTCCATCGATTTGATCAATTTTTTCGAATACTCCTTGTAGGTCAGTTCGTAAACCGGAAGCTTGAGCCAGTCTTAATTTCCCATCTTTTAGTAATCGTGTAATTAAACTGTCGATGGCAGTTCCTACTGGTTTAAGATCTATTTTAGTTTGTGAATAATTATTAGTATTCAAAGAGATCTTGGTTAATGCAGCCTGTATGCTCATATATTTTCCTTATTAAAGTAGTTAATAAAACATAATGCGACACAATATGTGTACACATGTGATTATATTACATTACTGAGATTTATTGCAATAAATAAAGTATGTGCGAGTATTTAACTATTTATGCAGTTATTAAAATGGTACGTCCTTAAAACCCACATTCCGCAGGTCGAGTATTTTTTTCTCTATTTAGCTGAGGGCATAGTCCAAAAGCAGCAAAATCGGGTGTTTTTTTATGCTACCTTTGTAGAACAAAAAGCTTGATGTCTTATTCATTTTTGCATCATTTTTTTTCTCATTATGTAGCCCACACTAAGGTGTAGCGAGCCCTAGCGAGCGGAACCGCAGGTGTGGGAGCATCATCAATACACGACCTAACCAGGGACTGGTTCTTCATTTTTATCTTTTTTCCCTCTTTTTAAAATCGAAGGCTTAAATATTTTTCTGTAAAAAAAGCAAAAAAGACAAAAAAGAAGAACTGGCCCCCAGTTAGTCTATGTACTCATTGTGTTCCCACACCTGCGGTTCCGCTCGCTAGGGCTCGCTACACCTTAGTGTGGGCTACATAATGAGAGAAAAAATGGTGCAAAAATGAATAAGACATCAAGCTTTTGGTTCTGTAAGGACGCACTTAAAATGCGGCGCCGTGCATTTGAAATTTATCCCAGAGTTGAAGGATCGCATCAGAAAATGTGAGGGGATCAAAAGGTTTGATGATCACATCGAAAATGCCGAGTTTTGCATAATGATTAAGCTCCTCTTTTTGAACTCTGCCGGTGAGAAAAATTACCGGAGTGTTTGACAGTGTTGGGAGAAGCTTAATGACATGAAAAACGGTGATCCCATCCATTTCAGGCATTGTCACATCCAACAAGATGAGATCAGGCTTATGTGCAAGCGCTTCTAGGATGGCTTCTTCTCCAGAATGACAGTACTTAATGTTAATGTTCGCAAGTTTCTGAAGACCGTATTTTGCAATAGCAAGGATATCTGAATCATCATCCACAATGAGTAGGCTGTTAAGGTTTGCTTTTGTCATCTTTGTTCTCCTTTTGAGGGACGTCTTGGGGGAATTCTCCCGGGACGAATTCACCCAAAACAATGGCGCTGACATATGGGCGCACACAATTTTTGCGCTCTATTGCGTAGATCTTTTTATACATCTCTTTATCTTTTGGATCCCAATAATCTAAAGAAAAAATGACCAAATGAGGGAATAAACGGCGCGCTGAATTTAATTGCTGCAATTGCCATTCGAATTCAGCTTTTGGCCGAACATAGTACTGTTTGGTTTCAAAATGATAAGAGGTGTAGAGCGTTTCCGCCAGTTCGTAGTCGATATCTTCTCCAACCTGGGGAAGAATTTCATAAGCGCGATTCATCATGATGCGCTTGCCAAATTGTTTATGTATTGTATGGACAAGGTGGATGGCCGCCGCTGTCATCCCTTTATATTTTTCCGGATCTTGTTTTTCGAGATCCAGCGAAACATCGAGCTGATCCAAAAATAAACCTGTAAAACCTTGCGATAAGATGCCTGGAATGATTTTTTCAATAAGGAAATTTTCCCAATAAGGATCGCGAATATTGATCGACCAGCTTCCCGGCCACGAGGGATTTTCTTTAATAAGAAGCTGTTTATCCTTAATGGATTGGAACCAGGCGTCCTCTTGGGAAGTTTCCGCAAGATTAAGATAGCCTAGAACTTCTTTTTTCTTGTCTAGAAGTGGTTTTAGAGGAGGATGGGATTTGCTGTCGAGAACAATGGGGTTATATGGATCAAAAGCTTCCACAGGCGCTTGATCGCCATAGTAAACCACCCAAGGGAATTTGACCTCTTCAGAGGGGGTATTCAGAGATAAAAAGAGCAAAAAAACGGCAAAGTGGATCATGCCTTGATGATATCAAATTTAATTTTTAAAATCCAGTTAAAGTCAGCTGTGATTTCTTTACAAAAAAGCATCGAAAAACTATGGTCAAAATATGACAAAAGAACATCCGTTTCTGGAGGAATATCAAAAAATTCTTTATTCCAGGCTGGAAACATTGAAGGAATTACTGCAGAAATTAAAAATAGATTATATTCTTACCACACTGGAGGCCTGTCGAAAAGAAATTCAACGGATGGCAAGTGAAGCGCGGGGGTTTGGATACGATAAGGTAAGCGACTTATGTCAGCAATTGAATTGGGATTTTGTTGCGAAAATAAAGAATTTTTATTTATCTCAACCTTCTCAAAATTGGTTTGAAGTGGTTGATGTCGCAGTGAATAAAATCGAGGAAACCGTTAAAACAGAAAGTCAGGCATTGCAAATGGAAGGCGGAAACGTTCCTAAAAAGAGAGAAAAAAAGAAGATTATTGTCGTCGACGACGATGAAGATCTGTTACGACTTCTGGACTATGAATTTCATGAAATTGGTTTCGAAGTTAAAAATTTTACAACAGGGGTGGATGCTCTTTCCTTTCTTTTGAAAAAGGAAAATCTACAGGACGTATTTCTTTTGATCCTTGACAGAATGCTTCCTGATATGGATGGATTGGACATTCTGCAAAAATTTGTCGAGCAATCTCAATCTCAAACTAAAATTCCTGTTCTCATTCTTTCCTCTCTCAGTTCGGAAAAAGACATCATCTCTGGATTGCAGTATGGCGCTATCGACTATATCACCAAACCCTTTAGCATTTTTATGTTAATGCAGAAAGCTTTGAATTTGT
>JABDEO010000061.1 GCA_013287015.1 Chlamydiota bacterium | reverse complement strand
TTATCCTGCATATCCTGCCTATCCTGCAAAAACTTTTGCAGAGCTATTTGAGCGCTTCCAGCAAACCATTCACATCGGAGGATTTATGATCAAAAGGCCTTTCAGATGCAATTCCAGAACGTTTTTTAACGATTCCTTGAACGATTAATTCTTTGGAATCGTAATCGAGGCCTTGCAAAAAGTCCGCAGAGATGGCTAAAAGGTCTCTGAAGTCATCCTCAGTACGCAACAAAGGCAAAGATTGTTTAACAAGAGAAAGAAACAGATCTTTGCCTCCGCCTAAAGCTAGGATTGAAAGCAGTTCGAAATTAAATTCCAGATCGGGTTGTTCTTTCGCCCATTCCATTATTTCTTGAATAATCAAACCCAGCTGAGCCTGGTCCGTGGCGGCTATAAGACGAGCATGCAACAACTCAAACCACTTAATCTCTTGGACATAAGCTTTGAAATCATCAAGAAGCTCCGCAGCATATGTGTAATTATGGCGATCTAGCTGATCCGCAATGAAATCGTATAAAAAAGTCTCAAGGTCATGGGCGCACAATTTGCTTACCGATGCAAACGCCTCGCAAGGATTAACGCCTTGATCGGCGTTTTCGTCAAGAATTACAACCAAATTGTCCAGAATGTCCTGAATGGTTCCCGTCTCGCTTATTTTTCCCCGGTCGTATAAGTCGATCTGCTGATCGAGCTCATCGCAAAAAATTGAAAGACATTGTTTTTCCGGAACGAAGCGCCGCCATAGTTCGAAAATAAGCAGATAAATTTTATCATGTGTGGATGGATCCATCGGCAAGTCAACTAGAAGAGCCTCTGTACAATCTTCAGGTGTATCAGTCTCTCCAGCCAACGCCAGAAAGCTCACTCTATCTAAATAGATTTCCTCAGCGGCCAGCCTCTGAAAAATAGATTCAATCTGCATCGCACGATAATCGTCCACTTGCCATGGCTCCACCATTATCGCAGGGTGACGCAACCAATTCATACGCAAAAGATTGTAGAGAGTCTTGCATTCGATCTGCATTGGGGCGCCTAAGTTGTCATTTATTCTTAAGCGCACTGTATCAGATTTATTGATTCTTATGCTATATAGGGATAATGCAGACACTTCAATATCTTAAGATGGAAATCTATTACAAATCGCTTATGCGTAAAGCGCGCTCCCTTGTTGCCCTAATGGCGGCCCTTTTTCTGATCGGCATTCTGTGGCATGCTTGCTCCGAAAAAGCCCTTTGGCATGGCGCTCTTTACCGCATCGCTTATGACAATGCTTGGCGCCCCGCCGTTCAATTCGAGCAACAACGGAATATTTCAGCTTTTTCGATGGAACTCCTTCTGGCAATAGCCAAGGAGGAAAATTTGCAGCTGGAGTTGGTTCGCACCAGTCCGGAGCATCTACTTGTTGGGCTGGAAAATGGCGAATATGACGCGGCGCTCTCTTTTCAGCAACCGGACGCTGAAACTCCAAAACATTATCTGTTTTCCGATCCGCTTTATTTAAATGGCCCTGTGCTGGTCGTGATGAAATCCAGCAATATAAATTCCCTTCAACAGATAGAAGGTAAAACCATTGGCGTCGCTAGAGGCGAATCCATAGTCTTTGACATGAAGCAATACCCTTCTTTTTTGATAATCTCTTATGACAACACTCAGCAAGCGCTTGTCAGTTTATCGAAAAACAGCATTGACGGCGTCATTATAGATCTGCTTCCAGCCTATGCTTATGTCATGGGATTGTACGCCGGCAAATTGAAAATCGCCACCAGACCGCTTACAGATGAAGGTTTACGCTTGTGCGCCTTGCGCACCCCTTTTTCCGAAGCCCTCATTCAACGCATTGACAAGGGTCTTGGCGCCCTAAAGGCAAACGGCTCCTACCAAGCCTTAGGCATGCGATGGTCCATCTATTTGCCCGAATGAATCGATTCTAATAGATGCGGCACTGATCGACTAGTTCATACTCATGTCTAGCCTGAGCGATGATCTCGTTTTCGGCGGGGCATGGAACAAGCTTCCAGATCTCTTCAGCGTATTTTTTTGCGGCGCGATCGCTGCTGAAGTTAGTCATTCCGGCCATATTGTGGATTGCGCACTCCGCCCAAAGATTTGGCGCGGCGTACAACGCTTCCACTTTTTTCTGAGTTTTATGATAGCTCTCAAGATCTCTCAGAACAAAGTAGCGGTCTGGAGGCCCCCCATAATGCATTTCCATCAATTGGTGATACAAGTCGCTAAAAACAAGGTGCTCAGCGTCATTAACGGCGAAAGTGCGATCGCGAAGGGTATTCACAGCGCGGGCGATGGCGGAATTTTCAGAGCAAATTCGCTGCGGATTATAGGAGCCTTCTTTGCGCATGCGCGCGATCTCCTGAGCGGAACATCCAAACGAAAAAGGCCACCACTGGTCCGTGATGTCGCGGCGCATTTCAATGTTGGCGCCATCATTGGTCCCAATTGTCAATGCGCCGTTTATGCTTAGCTTCATGTTCCCCGTGCCCGAGGCCTCGGCCCCAGCCGTGGAAATCTGCTCCGATAGATCGGCGGCGGGAATAATGATTTCAGCCTTTGTGACATTATAATTTTCAATAAACACTACCTTCAAATGTCCATTCAAACTCACATCGCGATTAATTTTACGACCAATGCAACAAATCAGCTGAATAATATCTTTCGCTGTGTCATAACCAGCGGCCGCTTTGCCGGCGAAGATTGCAGTGCGCTTGATCCTCTGATGGTTAGGATCGATTAACATCTCCTGATACAACATAATGAGATGCAATGCATTCAGCAACTGGCGTTTGTATTCATGAAAGCGCTTGATTTGCACGTCAAAAATAGAATTGACATCTAGAGTCGGCATGGACACTATGCTGGCGCCCTGAGCATTCCGCAATTTTTCATGGCCCAGCGTTTCTAAAAAATGCATCTTATTTTTCTTTTTAATCGCTAAAAACTCTTCCTGAGACTCAGGATCTGAAGCGAATTTCGCCAGCCCCTGTAGAAGAGAAAAATCTGTAATCCATCCGGAACCCACGCGTTTCGTAACAAACTTGGCTAAATCCGGGTTGCACAGGAGAAGCCATCGCCGTTGCGTTACGCCGTTGGTGATATTGACAAAGCGTTCTGGAAAGAGTTCAAAAAAATCTTTAAAAACTGAATTTTTTAAAATTTCCGTATGCAGTTCGGCTACGCCATTGATTTTATGAGAGCCCATGATCGCAAGATGAGCCATGCGCACTTTGCCATTTTCAATAATAGACATTCTGCGCACGCGATCCTCATCATTAGGAAACGTGCCGCGTATCGTATTGCAAAAATCCTGATTGAGTTTTTGAATAATCCCATGCTGTCGAGGTAAAAGATAGTGGAAGAGCGTCTGTTCCCATTCTTCAAGAGCTTCACGGAGGATTGTATGGTTGGTGTATCCTGTGCATGCTTGGGTGATCTCAACCGCCATCTTCCAAGGCAGATCATAATTTTTTGTAAGCAAACGAATTAATTCAGGTATGACTAAAGCGGCATGCGTATCATTGATTTGAATGCGCGTCTTATCCGCAAAAGCGCGAAAATTATCATGATTAAGGCGATAATGGCGAATGATGTCCTGCAGCGAGGCGGAAACGAGAAGGAACTCCTGTTTGAGGCGAATCCGCTTGCCTGTTTCATGATAATCGCTGGGGTAAAGCACATCTGAAAGCGTTGTATTTTCAGCCGCTTGCCCTACGAAGCCGGCATTGTAACGTTGCAATTGAAAATTACGCGGCGATTCTTTAGTGGACCACAATCTCAAGGTGACGACGGAAAACTTGTCACGTTCTCTATAGCCAATAACGGGAATATCATAAGGCAAGGCGGAGACCTCTTCATAGTCATGCAGCAGTAAAATTTCGTCGCCATGAATATTGGAAGTGGAGGTCGTCTGACCGCAATATTTTACAATAGCCCTGCGCTGATCGCGTCTAAATTCCCAAGGATCTTCATTGAGCAGCCAACAGTCCGGCGCTTCAATTTGCAAGCCGTCCCAAATTTGCTGTTCAAAAGTCCCATATTGGTAACGCAAGCCATATGCCTGCGCGGGGTAGTGAAGAGTCGCTAAAGAATCAAGCAAACAGGAAGCCAAACGTCCCAAGCCGCCGTTGCCTAGCCCTGGGTCTACATCACATGCCCAGACCTGTGCAAAATTGCGGTTAAGTTTTTGCAGAGCCAGATTAACAAGTTCATTGGAGGCCAAGTTGGTGATATTATTGCTAAGAAGACGCCCTGGCAAATACTCCATGGATAGATAATAGACCATGCGCACGTCCTGCTGCATATGCGTGCGGGAGCCGGCAAACCAATTGATCATGATCTCCTCGCGCAGAGCATAACACAGCGCGCGATAGAACTCATCTGGGCTGGCCCCTTCAATCAAGCGGCCCATGACTGTAATTAGATAGTGCTTAATTTTTGCAGCCAGCATTTCAGCATGGTAATCAAGATCCTCAGACATAATGTCCCTCATGGTCACAAGATGTCATTATACTGAAAAATATTTTATCACAAAGAGAAATGCGAATATGTAGCGTAGACTTCAGTCTGCGCTTGTTTGCGCAGGTTTTAACCTGCGCAAACAAGCGCGGACTGAAGTCTACGCTACAACATTGTTATGCGAGGAGCGTAGCTTTGCGGCTTAGCTTGAGCTGACCGCGTTCATTGATGTCGAGCACCCTAACGGTGATCTCATCGCCCTGCTTAACATGGTCGGACAGGTTCGCAATGCGTGCGACATCAAATTCAGAGATATGGCATAAGCCCTCTCTCCCAGGCAGAATTTCTACAAAGACGCCGAAAGGAACGATTGAAGTCACCTTGCCCACGTAATTGCGTCCAATTTCAACTTCGGCGGTAAGGCCATTTATGATGGCTTTTGCTTTTTCAATGCCTTCAAGCGTTGCCGAAGCGATATTGATTAAACCAGCGTCATCAATATCGATCTGCACGCCGGTTTGTTCAATAATGGCGCGAATCTGCTTGCCGCCAGGACCAATGATGACAGCGATTTTACTCGGCTTGACCTGCATCGTCTCGATGCGCGGCGCATAAACAGACATCTCCACGCGAGGTTTCGGACACGCTTGCAACATTTTTTCCAAAATGTAAATGCGTCCCTCTCTGGCCTGCATAAGGGCGGCGCGCATGATGGCGGGCGTGATTCCCTCCACTTTGATGTCCATTTGGAATGCAGTGATGCCCTCCTTGTCGCCGGTCACCTTAAAGTCCATATCGCCGAGCGCGTCTTCAATTCCGAGAATATCGGATAAGATCGCATAGCGATCGCCTTCTAAGATCAGCCCCATTGCGATGCCCGCTACAGGACGCTTAATAGGCACGCCGGCATCCATTAACGCCAAGCAGCCGCCGCATACTGTCGCCATGGAAGACGAACCATTGGATTCTGTAATATTGGATTCGAGTCGAATGGTGTAAGGAAACGCTTCTTTGGTTGGCAGGATCGCCAACAAGGCGCGTTCAGCTAATTTGCCGTGGCCAACTTCACGCCGGCCGGGCGCTCCGATGCGTCCCACTTCACCGACAGAATAAGGAGGAAAAAAGTACTGCAAATAGAAGCTGCTGGCTCCTTCGCCATGCAAGGTTTCAAAACGCTGCGCCATGCTGCCGCCGCCAAGCGTGCATACCGCTAAAGCTTGAGTCTCGCCGCGCGTGAATAGAGAACTTCCATGGGCGCGGGGCAATAAACTTTGTTCAACATCGATTGCACGGACATCTGTAAGCTTTCTGCCGTCGCTGCGCAAGCTCTCCGTTAGGATCATTTCGCGCATGTACTTAGAGGTCGCTTTCTTCAACGCCCTTTCTACATCTGAAGGTTTAAATTTTGGTTCTTTTCCTTCGGGCAATAATATCTTTGCAACAGCTGATTTCGCTTCGTTTTGAGCCTGTTCGCGTTTCTGTTTTTGGGGAATGCGCACTGCGGGTTCAAGCAATGGCTTGACGATGACGTCAACCGCATCAAACACTTCTTTTGGCAATTTGCGCAGCATGCTGCGATTTTTAGGTTTGCCCACTTGTTGTTGCCATTTGAGCAGAGCCTCGCAGATTGTTTTGATGGCCGCATGTCCGATGTCAATGGCCTCTACGACTTGCGCTTCCGTCAAGAAGTCGCAATAACCTTCGATCATCAAAATCGCATCTTCAGTGCCTGCAAGCATCAGATCAAGCAGAGATTTTTTTTGCTGTTCGGCCGTGGGATTGACAACGAATTTGCCGTCAATCAATCCAACGCGAACGGCTGCAACCGGCTTAATGAGGGGAATTTCTGAAATCACTAAAGCTGCGGAGATTCCGCAAATCGCCAGAGGTTCCGGAACATTTAAACCGTCGTAAGACAACACATACGACAACGCTTGAACTTCATTATAGTACCCGTCTTCAAACATAGGCCGTAAAGGACGGTCGATAAGGCGCGATACAAGAGTTTCACGTTCTGTGGGTCGCCCTTCACGTTTGATAAAACCGCCTAAGGTTTTGCCTGCCGCCGAGAATTTTTCCTGATAATCGACGCGCAAAGGCAGAAAATCTGTCTGCTCATCAGCGGCCGGGGCCGCACATGCGGTATTCAACAACATTGTTTCGCCGCAGCGCACTATTACGGCGCCATGAGCCTGCCGGGCGATCTTCCCCGTCTCAAAAGTAATTTCGCGTCCACCTATTGTGACGCTCATCGTTTTACGTTCCATATTTTCTTTTACTCCCTAAAATTTGGTTTACACAGCCTTACATGTCGAAAAAAACAACTTTTTCGAATCGTCATGTGTTTTTTAATGCTATTTATTGTAAATAGAGCAGCGAAGGCTGTGCTGCTAGAATCACTTGATATCCCCGCGGGACATTATAGTGAGCTAAGGAGTGAAATAGAACCCAGAAAAGACCCTTTAACTATTTTAAAGAGATTTTTCTGATTTCTATATTCATCCTCCTCCTAAATAAAAAAGGCAGCCTTTAGGCTGCCCTTTTTCTGTATTCTTAATTACTTATCTTCTCAGTTTTAATTTTGTAATTAAAGTCTGATACCTACTTGTATCTGTAGAATTCAAATAGTCCAATAGCCGACGACGCTGCCCTACCAACTTAAGCAAAGCCAGACGAGACCCATGGTCCTTTGGCGCTCGCTTTAGATGGTCAGTCAACTCTGCAATTCGTTCCGTTAAGATAGCGATCTGCACATCAGCGGACCCAGTATCCTTTTCATGCAACTGGAACTTCTTGGTTATTTCTTCTTTGGTGCCTTTATCTAGAGACATTCAGAGAATCCCCCGTCTTTAGGTAGCCAAAATGGCTGTGTTTAGTATCTTTTTATTGTTTTATAAGCTGATTGTACCATAATAGCTATTTATTCGGCAAGCGGTAAAACAGCAAAAGCGTTAAATTAAGGGACGAAGGACCTAAAGGACATAAAGGACCTAAAAGACAAAGTCAATCTTAATCATATCTTGGGGTGCAATTAAAAGTGAAGGGCTAAGGAAGGTAGCCCTTGCACCCCATATCTTGGGTCCCTTATGTCCTTTAGGTCTTTTAGGTCCTTTTGTCCTTTGCAAGTCTACGTTGAATGGAGGAAACATGACATTTTTTTCAAAAATCAAGGGGTTTCACAACATAGTGGCGGGGGTTCTGCTCCTCTTTGGAGGATTGATGGTCATCGTCACCATTGCAGCCTACTCGCGGCGTTCAGGCAATACCGGGATAGACATGGCGAAAATCCATTTAATGCGCTACGTTGCGCAACAAGAGACAAAATAAGCTTATGACTCTGTTTTTAACCCTCTTTTTTCCTTATTATTTGCTAGGCAATTTGCACTGTGCAGGGATGTGTGGACCATTGGTCCTCATGATTGGACAGCACCGCTGCCGCTACTGGTATTTTCTTGGGCGCGCTTTCTCATTTACTTTAACCGGAATGGCGGCAGGCGAGTCCGGAGCCGTATTGAATCTTTTGCTGCATCAATACCACATCCCGGCTGCGGCCAATATGGTTTTTGGAGCGGTTATTTTGTTAGTGGGCTGTTATAGCTTGGCAGGCAAACAATACCCGGGCCATCTATGGCTATCGAAACGTTTGGGAGGAGCCAATCAGCGGCTCTCTCTATTAATGTTGCGCGATCGGGCATGGCCTACGTTTTTGTTTGGATTTTTCACCATCGCCCTCCCGTGCGGTCAAACGCTAGTGGTTTTTTCCGCATGCGCCTTATCTGGAGATCTTTGGGTGGGAATGGGCAATGGCCTGGCGTTTGCGCTGCTGACTTCGCCTTCTCTATTTTTCGCCATGCATGCGCATCTTCTTTTCCGCCGCCTAAAACCCCACTACAATACAATTTTAGGCGTATGCTCATTGGCGATCGGCGTTTTCACCCTTTATAAAGGCTTTGCCATGTTATGGCGCGAGTCCGGCGTTCAATGAAGCATCTCTCGATTTAAAAACAATTCCAGGATGAAAGACCGCTCCAAATAATCCCCTCATTATTAGGGCGATGCTGAACAATACTCCAAGAGCTAAAGAAGCGACGAAATCTACGATTTTCCATCCAATGCAAACTTTGCTCTCACAAAGCGCAAGAACTATGAATATTGGACACGTCACGAGCATAATAAGTCCAGTTCCAGCAGCAGCTAAAGAGTTTATACGTCCGGCGTACGAACAAAATTCGTTATTCGTCCCCCTCACTTCTCGTGCAGTAAGGCGGAAGTCAAGAATCACCTTGGCGGTCGTAGGCAAATATGCGGATATCTCCATCATTAAAACCCTTTTTCTGGCATGGTTCAAGAATAAGCGCAAGTAAGCAACATTTTTTATATCGTCCTTACAGGACTCAACTGTTTTTAGTTTACCCAGGCCTTCGCTTCGCTTCGACCTGGGCTGTAACATTCCGGTCCTTCGGACCTGTTTAAACCATTCCTAAAGGTCCGAAGGACCGGAATGTTACAGCCCAGGTCGCAGCGAAGCGAAGGCCTGGGTAAACTAAAAAACGGCTGAGTCCTGTAAGGACGACATAAAAAAGCGTTACCTGGTTTGAACCATGCCAATTATTTAGTGTAATCAGGTTGATATGGAGATGGAGGCGCGTCATTTCCCGATTTAAAAACAACGCCAGGATGAAAGATCGCTCCAAATAATCCCTTAATGATTAGGGCGATGCCAAGCAACACTCCAAGCGCTAAACAAGCGACGAAATCTACGATTTTCCATCCAAAGCAAACCTTGCTCTTGCAGACGTCAGAACATGTGAATACTGGACCCGCCACGAGTAGAAAAAAGCCAAATGCAGCAACAGCTAAAGAGTCTTTACGTCCGGCGCACGAACAAAACTCATTGTTCTTCCCTTTTACCTCTCGTGCAAGGGGGAAGTCATTAATTATACCAGCGGCCACAGGCAAATATGCAGATATATCCATAGTTAAAACCATTCCTTATTTGTTAAATTATGTTTCTTGTTAATATAGTTATACATTGGGTTGACCGTAATTGGGATTGGGATGATCAGAAGATGAAACGTCGTTTGCTTTATATAAAATTCCAGGGTGAAAAATCGCTCCAAATAGTCCTCTAACCATAAAAATGACTGACAACAACGATGTAAACAGAATGCAAAGAGAAACATCTAAAACTTTCCATCCAAACCCCTGTGAAGCCTTTTGGCAAGCAGTTATAGACATTAATACCGGACCCGCCACGATTCCAATAAGCCCCATCCCGGCATTCAGTAAAGAAATCACTCGCCCCTCGCAAGAACAAAATTGTGAATATCTATTATTGACCTCTCTGTCACCAAACGCTGTTGCAACCGCCTCATTAAATCCAGGCAAATATAAATATATATCCATACAAACTACTCCATTTTTAATACTAGTTTTTAATAAAACACTAAAACCATGACGACGATTCTATATTATATAAATAATAGATGCAACTTGTTTTTATTTAATGTTTTCATTTAATTTTACGAACTCATCCTTTCCATCCTGCCCATCCTGATATTTTAGAAATTTGTTCATTTCATTTTGACCTTTTCGAGAATAAGCGAAAAAGGTATTTTTAACCACATGAACAAAGAACCCATTGGATTGTATATTTTTCGCTTTATCGTAGGATTGGGCATACTTGTATTTATGGCCATGTTATATTGGTCATCGACTTTGATTGAAAACGGAGTGATCGATCTGCAAACGGAAGTAGGCTTACTTAAAAGCGATCTTTCCTCGCTGCATGTGGATATTGAAAAGATGCGCAGCGAACTCCTTTCGGGCGCCCTAAGCGAAAGTCAAACTCCAATTCCTGGCGAACAACCGGCGCCCTCTCAGAAAGGAGCCTTTCGCAACCGTCCGCACATCGATCCTGGACTCCCCAACTTATTACAGGAAGACCCCTTCTACGCCGTCACACTGCCGAAAATGCTGGGACCTGGCTTTAAGCCTCATGGAGCCTTCCATGACGCCATTTTAGGCAAGCCTGACAACCTGCATCCCTTTAGCAACTGGGCGCAAGTGTCGACCTGGTATGGTCAATGCACAGCATCCGTTGCCCGCCTCGAATTTGGCAAATATGAAACGTTCGCGCCGGACATGGCCATTAAAGTGGAAGAACGCAAAAATCCGGAAGGCGTCATCGAATTTTGGGTGCATCTGCGCGATGGGATGCAATGGCAGCCGTTGCGAACCGATTTTTTTTCAGAAAACATTAATTTATCTCCCCATTTTCTACATAAACACCAAGTGACCGCAGCTGATTTTAAGTTTTTTTTCGATGCGCTGATGAATCCCTATGTGCAGGAAATGGGAGCCGTCGCCTTGCGCACCTATTTAAGCGATATTCAGACAGTTGAGGTGATTGATCCCTTGACTTTTGTCGTCCGCTGGAAAGCGGAACAAGTTAAAGAACCAAATGGCGAAATCGTTCCCAAAATAAAATATGTGGCCAAACAACTGACAGGCAGCCTTCGACCTCTTCCTTGCTTTGTTTATCAATATTTTCCAGACGGAAAAAAAATCATCGATGACGATTCCGACCCCGAAACTTACCGCTCTAATTCAGTATGGGCGCAAAATTTCGCCCAGCATTGGGCTAAAAACATTATCGTCAGCTGCGGGGCTTGGGTTTTTGAGGGCATGACAGAGCGTTATATCCGATTTAAGCGCAACCCGGATTTTTATTTCCCCGACGACGCCCTCGCTGAAGTTTCTGAAGTGCAGTTCAAGGACAGCCCTGACACCCTGTGGCTGGATTTCAAGGCCAATAAACTGGACAGCTACACGCTGCGGCCTGACCAGCTGTTGGAGTTTGAAACATTTCTGCAATCGCCGCAATATCAACAGCAAAAACAGGCTGGCGCGGCCATCCACCGCCTTGATTACGTTGCACGCGGATACAATTATATTGGATGGAATGAAGCGAAGCCTTACTTCAAAAATAAAAAGGTGCGCCAGGCGCTTACAATGGCGATCGACCGCCAACGCATCATCCGTCAAAATCTTAACGGCATGGGAATTGAAACGACGGGAACTTTTTATCGCTATTCTCCCGCCTATGACGCATCAATCACTCCCTGGCCATTTGATCCACAAAGGGCGCGCCATCTCTTGGAAGAAGAGGGATGGTACGACAGCGATGGCGATGGCGTCATTGACAAATTAATTGACGGCAAACGCATTCCGTTCCAGTTCACTCTGACCTACTACGTTAAAAACGCCACAAATAAAGCGATCTGCGAATATACAGCCACAGCTCTGAAAGAGATCGGCGTCATCTGTAATTTAAATGGCGTCGACATCGCAGATCTTTCCGCTGTCTTTGAGGACAAAAATTTTGACGCCATCAGTTTGGGATGGGGCCTTGGAACTCCGCCTGAAGACCCAAAACAACTGTGGCATTCCTCCGGCGCAAAAGAAAAAGGATCTTCCAACGCCATCGGTTTCGCGAACACTGAGGCCGACGCCATCATTGACGCCCTGCAATATGAAACAGATCCCGCCAAACGGATCTCTCTTTATCACCGTTTCGATGCGATCATCCATGAAGAAGCGCCCTACACATTTCTTTATACCCCCAAAACAGCGCTGCTTTATCATGATTATCTGCGCGGCGTCTTTATCCCGGCTGACAGGCAGGATCTCATTCCAGGCGCCAACATCGCAGAGCCCAACAGCAACGCATATTGGTTGAAGTAATGTATGTTGAACTACCTGCTGAGACGCCTTCTTTTGCTTCCGATCACGCTGTTTTGCATCATTCTCGTCAATTTCATCATCGTTAATATGGCGCCTGGCGATCCAGTCACTGTGGGCGAAATTTCGCAGCAAGGGGCTGCCCGCAGGGAGGACCGTTCCGTGGCCTTTGGCGCCGATGAACGCTACCTTCAGTTCCGGGAATTTTATGGCTCGACGCTAAAAATGGCGCATAAATGCCAACAATGCAAAAAAACAGCGTTACGTATAGGGCGGCATAGCCTAAACGGTGTCGGCTGAATTTTTTCCAAATTGTTTTCCAATAGGAGTCATCGTGCATATCAGTCCAAAGTAATGCGTGGATCCAGCACAGTATAAGCGATATCCGCGGCTAGATAGCCTATCAATGTTAAAAATGATCCCGCCAATGCGGAGAACATGATCACATTGTAATCGCGATTGATGATCGCATCGTAGAAGAATTTTCCAAATCCATTAATTTCAAATAGCGTTTCAACGATTAGGGATCCACCTAAAACGATTCCCAAGGAACTTGCAATTGAAGTGACGATGGTGATCGATGCGTTGCGTCCGACATGTTTAAATAAAATCGTCAACATGGGGACGCCCTTGGCGCGGGCCGTGCGCACGTAGTCCTGGTGCAGCGTTTCGAGTATGGCTGTCCGAGATAAACGCGCTTGAGCGGCTAAAGTCCCATATATGATGGCGACCAAGGGGAGGAAAATATGTTCAACGACATCAAAGACGCGCTGATAGGAATTTTGTTGTTCATAAATGGAATCGGGACTGGTGAAACCGCTGATTGGAATGGGAATATTGGAAAACGGAAAATCGTGATTTAAAGCGACTTTTTCAATCAAAAAGGGAGCCACGACAAATACGGGCATCGCATAGAGAATCAAAAAAAAGAGGTTGAGGCTGAGGTCAGGCCAGCGATTACGCGTATAGGCCATCGTCAGGCCAAAAAACTGACAAAATATAAAAGTAATGAACATTGGCAAAATGGAGAGCGTCAGCGAATATTTGAATCGCCTTGCAACTTCGCTGACAACGGTTTTATTCGAATCGTTGCGCAGGGTGCCGAAGTCAAGTCTTGATACGCGGCTCATGTAGCGGAAAAAGCGCGTTTCGAAAAAGAGAATCCTGATTTTTTGCCACTGGGTTGGCGCGAACTGATAAAAGGCGGCGTTTTCTTGACTCCATTGCTTGAGCTGTTTGATATGGCTGTCCAGCTGCTGTTCGTTTTGCAGCGCTAAAGACCTCAGGAAATTGTTGTCTCTGGAGACTTTTCTATTATATTGTTTCTGTTCCTCGCTTAGGCCTGGTCCTAAGATCGCTTGGCGAGATCCGCCGCGGATAAAAAAATGCA
>JABDEO010000060.1 GCA_013287015.1 Chlamydiota bacterium | reverse complement strand
ATAGAGAAAAAATGCGATGAACAACGAGAAAGGGAACTCACTCGGCTTCCACCTGGATTTTATTTAGATGACACCAACCTCTGGTATCAGGAACCAAAAGAAGATGAGGATGAAAGCCCTGTCCGCTTACGCATCTGTTCTCGCCTTGAAATTATAGCAGTCACACGTAATCAGCATGGCGAAGATTTTGGGCGATTACTTCAGTGGCATGATTGCGATGGACGCATGCATACGTGGGCGATGCCCATGTCGATGCTTGCTAGCGAAGGATATCCCTACTTGGGAGAACTGCTATCAAAAGGACTTGAGATAGAACCCGGAAGAATGGCTCGTCAGAAACTCACGGTATACATTCAATCCTCCCGCCCTACGGCAAGAGGATTATGCACGCCTCATGTTGGCTGGCATTATGACTGCTTTGTCTTGCCTTCGAGGACAATAGGACAGACAGCAAATGAACAAGTTATTCTTCAATCCAACTATCCAGCTGGACATTTTTCGACGAAAGGAACTTTGGAAAACTGGCAACAGATCCCCAAGTTATGTGCTGGAAACAGCAGGCTTGTTTTTGCACTGTCTATGTCTTTTGCCTCTATTTTGCTCACTCCGTTAGGGATCGAAAGCGGAGGCGTTCACTTTCAAGGCACAAGTTCCTTGGGAAAAACGACAATTTTAAGAGTAGCCGCCACACCTTGGGGCGGAAAAGACTACGTTCTCACTTGGCGGGCCACAACCAATGGATTAGAGGGAATTGCCATGAATCACAACGATACTTTGCTTTGCCTCGATGAGTTGGGTCAGAGCGATCCGGACAAAGTGGGAGAGGCCACCTACATGCTGGCTAATGGCTCCAAAAAAGTGCGGTCCGATGCCTCGGGTGATTCCAAGCCTACGGCAAAATGGCGCATACTCTACCTTTCGAGTGGAGAGACCAATCTCGCAGGACATCTCATGCAGGCAGGCAAAAAAACGCGAGCAGGGCAAGAGGTTCGCATACTGGATATTCCAGCCGACACAGGCAAATATGGAGCATTTGAAAACCTGCATCACTATCCGACAGGTGATACTTTTGCCAATGCCTTAAATCTGCTCACAACACAATTTTATGGCACCGCAGCTATTCATTTCATCGAACAGCTCATAGCCAATAAAAGCGAGTACCTGAAACTGACCAAAGAAAAAATGCAGCAGTTTGAGCGAGAGTGTTTTCCTCCAAAAGCTTCCGGTCAGGTAGCTCGAGTATTGAACCGTTTCGCCATCATTGCTGCTGCAGGTGAACTGGCAACGAAGATGGGGATCACTGGCTGGCAAGATGGAGAAGCTTTTCAAGGAGTGAAATCCTGCTTTGAGGCTTGGTTACTCTCAAGAGGAAGTGTCGGGTTGCTTGAAAGGGAACAAATTAAAGCCCACATCCGTCGATTTTTTGAGCTTAATGGAGAGAGCCGATTTGCTGACATTGCCGCTTTTAAAGCCCATTCAGAAGACTCGTCCTCTACACAAATGCCCTATCAAAAAATCACCAATAGAGCCGGATTTCGCGAAAGTGAAATGGATGAAACGACTTATTACGTTCTTCCGGAAGTATTTAATGTGGAATTCTGCTCAGGTTTTGACAAGCGACTTGTCGAATCCGTTTGCATCGAAGAGGGATGGCTTATTCGTGGAAAAGATCGGGTGACTCTGAAGAAACGACTCCCTCAGATGGGAGCGAAATGGGTCTATATGTTTACCAATCGCGTGTTGGGTGATGAAGATTAAGATGGAAATTTTTGTTGGGAACAGCGGGAACACGGGAACATTATTGAGTTTTATAAGTATTTGTTCCCACGTTCCCCATGAAAGAACTCTGATCTGGGACAAGTGTGAACATACTAATATATTGATATTTAGCGTATTACAAAAACTGTTCCCAGGTTCCCGAAGTTCCCGTGCAAAAATGCCTATAGAAAAATAACGAAGGAATTATGGATTTACTGGATTTAGCAAAAGAAGCAGGACTCTCACCCTTGAAGGTGGCTCAAACTAACGGAGGGGAGTATATTTGCGCCTGCCCCAAGTGCGGCGATGGCGGCAAAGGAAAAAAGTCTGACCGTTTCCATGTATGGCCGAATCAACAAGCTAAAAATTGTATGGGTCACTACTGGTGTCGTCAATGTGGAATCAAAGGAGACAGCATTCAATTCTGCCGCGACCTCCTTGGACTAAATTATGCGGATGCGTGCTCCAGATTGAAGGTACAGACGACCCTTTCTCCAAGAGAATGGGTAACAGACCTCGCTAGACCACAAAAGACATTCAAAAAAGCTGTGATCCCAAACAGCACTTGGCAGTCCAAGGCATCGGTATTTGTAGAGTGGTGTCATGAATTGATCTGGAAATATCCGGCCGTCATTGCATCCCTCAAGCAACGAGGTTTTGATGAAGAGTCTATTCGATATTGGAAACTTGGCTATTGCCCTGAAACCTTTTGGCGCGATCGCTCCTCATGGGGCTTGTCCGAGAAACCCAATGCTAGCGGCCTTATTGCAAAATTATGGTTGCCGCAAGGAATCGTCATTCCTACACTTTTAGATGGCAATGTGACAAAAATTAAAATTCGCAGACCTGATCCTCACAAACAACAAGAGAAGAAATTCCAAAAGTATGTCGTAGTCTCCGGCAGCATGGAAGTTCCAACAGTTTATGGCGACCTCTCGAAACCCATTCTCATTATGCAATCAGAGCTAGATGCCATGCTGACATTTAAGGCGATAGAAGGAATTTGTTGCGTGATCGCACTGGGCGGAGCGCAAAAGAAGCCTGATTTAGAACTGCATCAGCACCTTAAACAATCCCCTCGTATTCTTCTTGCCCTCGACTTTGATGAAGGAGGCATGAAAGGCAACCTATTCTGGCGATCGATATATCGCCAGTTGCTTTTTTGGCCCGTTCCGGAAGGCAAGGGACCTGGAGATGCAATTAAGCTTGGGCTTGATCTTCGACTTTGGGTTGAAGCTGGACTCAAAGCAATAAAACTGTAGTTAATAAAAACAAAGGAAACACCATGAACAATACACCAACCATTCCAGAGAAAGCTGATATGTCTCGCCCTGGATTTAAGGGTTATCAACTTGAAAAGAACACTTCCTCAAAGAAATTCGGCAAGTGTCCAATCCAGTATGTTCTTGAAGGAGACCAGGAAAAGCCAAGGGCTTCTATTATTTTGAATCCCAATGAGCAATGGTGTCCGTCACCTGCGGAAGCGTTACAGTGTGCTCTAACAAGAATAACTGGCACTGATGACCAAGATCTAGCGAAAGACATCATCGATAGAGCTATTTTGGCAATGCCCATCGCTAATGGAAAAGAACATAATACAAATGTTGTTTATCAGTCTCTATCTGATTGTGGGCCTAAAGACTCCCTGGAAGCCAAACTTTGCGCGCAATGTACTGCTCTATATGCACAAGGAATGCAATATCTATCCCGAGTAGAAAAATCTGATATGATGTGTCAGATCGAATTTAATATGAAATGCGCCATAAAGCTGCTTCGCCTTCACAATGAGACCACAGAAGCATTAGCACGTTATCGTCGCAAAGGCGAGCAAAAGGTCGTTGTACAACATGTTAATGTGAATGATGGCGGCAAAGCTATTGTTGGAAATATGATATCCTAAGGGGGGAGGGTAATGAAAAAAACAAGCGAGGTACCCCATGATTCGAGCGTGTGCGGGGCAAAATCAAGAACAAATAAACATCAACCTTGCAGGCGTATTCCGATGGTAAATGGTCGCTGTCACTTGCATGGAGGCAAAAGCACTGGCTCTAAAACTCCAGAGGGAAGGTTAATTCAGAAAATGGCTTCTTGGAAACATGGAATGCGATCAAAGGAGGCAATAGCCGAAGCAAAAACTATACGGCAAATGATGCATGCCTACCGAGAAGAATTAAAATAATCTGGAGAGGGTCTGGAATTCAATTCAAGATTCGATCCGCAATATACTTACTTAATGTCTGTAATCTTATACGATAAAGCATATACGGACTAATATTATGGACATTAAAAATTCCCCTCTTCCTGTCAAAAGAGCTTTAAGAAATCTTGGACAGGATCTTCGTGATGCTAGGAATAGGCGTCGAATTACCATGGAGCTTGCTGCAGAAAGAGTAGGTGAAAATATAGCTTACAATCAAGCTCCAGCCTATAAGCCTTCAATAAGGTTCTTTCCCTCAACGATAATCGCAGAAGACTTTTTCACATCATCACCAATTGCTTGAAATCTACCTCCCAATTCTTTTGCTAAAAAAGCTTCCATAATAGCATAGAAGGCAAGATCATTTTCGATTTTAACAAAAGCATGGCCTTCATCGGGAAACATGACATAGAGAACTGGCTTCTGATTCTTTTTCATGGCTTCAACGATTTGAGTACTTTCGCTTTCTATGACTCGGATGTCGTTTTTACCCTGTGCAATGAGGAGTGGTTTGGAAATTTTATCGACCTTGTATATGGGTGAACCTTCTCTTAAAAATTCCTTGTCATCCCGCCGGCCGATTCTGTATTCAACATCATCAAGAACGTCCTTCATGTATAATGGATAGCTTTCCACTACAGTTTGAAGATTCGAAGAGCCTGCTATATCGATTCCACAAGCAAATATTTCTGGCGTAGATGTTAAGCCAACCAAAGTGGCATAGCCCCCATAGCTAGCACCACCAATGCAGATTTTTTTTGGATTTGCAATGCCTTTCTGAATGGCCCAGTTGACAGCATCAATAAGATCATCTTGCATTTTCTTTGACCACTGGCGATTACCTGCATTAAGAAACTGCTTACCAAAGCCTACAGATCCTCGAAAGTTAACACTCAGGACGGCATATCCTCGGTTATTAAGCCATTGATGAATAACATTATAGCCCCAGTCATCGCGGGCATTAGGTCCTCCATGAACCCATAATACCATTGGAATATTATTCTTCGGGCCCTGCTTAGGCATACTGAGATAGGAAACGAGAGGAAGTCCATCTCTAGATGTAATAATGATGGGTTGCATCGTTGTTAGTGGGAATTTTTCGAGTTCCTTATTAGGGGAGAAAAGAAAAACGGCAGCCTTTTTATTGCGGTCATAGAGATAATAACGAGCCGGTTTATTGTCATAGACATAACCGATAATCCACTTTTGGTCATCCAAAGAGCTTTCAAAGAAACGTAAATCACCATTGGAGAAATCTTGAAGATATTGCACGTCTGCCTGAATTTTTGGATCAAGAATTGACCATTGAATTCTTAGAAAATCGCTAATAGCTACCCGTGGTTGTTTCGTTTTGGGATCGAAAATTACATCTAGGATATCGCTTTTGTCTTCAGAAAAGATTTTCTCTTTTTGTAAGTTATCGGAATCTAATTTCGAGGAATAAAGCGCTGGTGTATTAGAATTTGTGGAGTCAAGATAATAGACGCGTTGGTTGTCGGCAGAAAAATCCAGAACACGACTTGTCATACTGTCTTCTTTGTCAAAGTGAATAAATGACTTCCACGCACCAGGCGAAAGATCTCGATTAAAGAAATTAAATCCCCCCTTGCCATCGCTTTTTCTACCTAGGCGAAGCTGATGATTATGATCGACAAATAGTTCTCCAAATTCCTCCTTATTTTCAAAAACAAGACGCCGCTCTCCCGTACGAGTATTGATTATCCAAAGGTCGTGATATGCAGGATCTCGGTTGTTAATAGCCACGACAATCTCATCAGGAAATTTTTCGCTTCCACGAATCAGCCTCGCTTGTATATTGTCGAAAGGAGTGAGATCTATGGTCTTGAAGCTCTTAAGATCTACAGAATAAATGTGGTGGTTCTCGTTTCCTTCAAAATCGCGAAAGAAAAGAATTTGTTCGTTATTTTGAGCCCACTGATAACGAAAAATAGGATCCTTGGATTTTGTGACGGGAACAGCCGCTTGTTTATCGTCGGTGTTTTGCATCCATACGTTGAGAACCCCTTCATAAGGCTCTAGAAAAGTGATTCGTTTTCCATTTGGACTGAGCTTAACAGCTATATTAGAATCCGAAAAAAAGAAAGCTGATCGAGGTATAAGCGGTATATCCTCAGTCGCAACAGCCTCTTGTGCGTTTAGAAGATGTAAATTTGGGAAAAAAATAGAGCCTATCAAGAGCTGTGTTAGCACGAGTAAAGAACGTATCATGACATCATCCCTATTTAAAAAATCATCTTACAATGTTTTTGCTCTGTTCAGAACTGACGCCGGTGTCGGCAGAAACTCTTTTACGTGCGTCAGCCAATCAGCTGCATTTTGTTTGAAGGTCTGGTTTTCCATGTTTTCCTTATGGTATCCGTGTGCTAACTTTGATATTTCTTGAAATAGAGAAGGACTGCCATGCACTCTGCGTCCTTTGTCTTGGAGAAGACGATCTTTAGGGATGTCAACTATCAAAAGATCTTCTTTTCCCTCGTGGCTCCTAGCAATTTCTTGACCATCTGGATCATAGATTACACTATGACCAGGACAAACAATGCTGCCATCATTGGTACAAATCCAATCAGCGGTAGCAAGCCAGCAACGATTTTCGAATGATCTAGCAACAAAATGACTGTAATAACTAGGTCGCTTTGCATAAGGGTGGTTCAAAGAGACGCGATTGCACATCGGGCTGAAAAGGATAGCGGCTCCTTGTAGAGCAAGCAATCGCGCTGGTTCGAAATAGTTAGTATCAAGACAAATGATCACTCCAAATGGGACACCCTTGCTCCAGACAATAGAAAAAGAAGAACCTGGCGTAAAGTAGTTGTGGAAGAGATAATGTTTCCGTTGAACACCAAGTAGGCTTCCCTTTTCTACAACCGCTGCAGAATCGTATATGTGATTGCCTTCCCGTTCATTAAAACCGATAATAATAGTGGCTTGATAATGACTGATCTCAGCTAGCCATTCTCGGAAAATGGCACCATCTGTTTCCAGGGAATTTTTTCGCGCTATCTCTTCATCAGCATAGTACCCAGTCAAAAATCCTTCAGGCAGGCATAAAAAATCGATATTCTCTCTATCTGCTTTTAATAAAATATCGTGAATTTGTATCTTACGTGTTTCAAAAGTAGTGCCAGGAGTAACCTGATAAGCTGCGAGTCGAGTCATTTTATTTGCCAGTTTCATAATCGGCGCTTTTTTGAAAATAGCTCGTATAAATGTCAGCTAATTTCAGCATAAATGTCTTATCGATAGATTTTCCCTCTTCTATATAATTTTCTAAAATATTGAGGTATTCTTTAGCTAAAGGATAGTTAAACCATTCGGCGTTTTCTGAATAAATTTCCGGATAGGCATTTTTCACAAAACGCATTTGATGTGCCATGACAAGAGGCTCTTCAACGGCATTTAAAAAATGTGACTCGTCGACAGATTTGACAACATTGAGAAAAGCGCGTGAAAGTTCCAATTTTTGCTCAGATGATGCACTTCCAGATATATGATGAGTGGCTTCGTGTAGAATGACACTTGCCAAAAAATGCATCACATATTGACCGTTGACCGGCAAGTTGTCGATGGGAATTTTTACTTGCAAATGATCGCCGTAACACGCACCGTGAAAACCGCTTGGACACCAAAAAACGAGGATCGATTTGAACTGTTGTGTGCCAGATTTGTAAAAATCAATGCTTTTTGAAAATGCAGAAATTGCATTTGGACTATTTAGTTCGTTATTGAAGTAATTTATTCCGAAATTCAGTTTGTCATTATCGAATTTTATAAAGGATGATAGTTTTTCTTTATAGGATTCAAAAAAATATTTTATGAATTTTATCTCGTGAACTTCCAGTTTTCCTTCGAGTAGATGCAAAGCATTTTCAATAGTTACACTCGTATAAAAGGCATCGGCAATAATATCTGGAATGTCTTTTGGATTCGGAGCAAATAATCCACTTTTTTCGCTGGGTGTTGTTTCATCAAAGAACGATGTATTTTTATACTTCAGTCGTAGGTCTTTATACTGCTTGAAAAAGCCAATATCTACTTCACTTAATCCAAAGCACTCTACCCATAATTTTTTATAGCCGGTGATTAAGAAAAAGTTAGGAGTTGATTCTGTAAGGTGGTCAACCAGATGAAAATAATCAGCCAACTGCCGATATTCAAGCCGGATATTTAGTTCTTGCTGTTGAGAAGATAGAGTAGAGGATTCAGCAAATCCAAAAGTAGTCAGTGATATAAATATATAAAGAAATTTTATTATTTTTGTGTTGAATATCATCATAAACCTTTTAGGAGTATATTATTATGTTCTATCATTTTGATCGTCATTGAATGGACTTCCTTTGGTCTTCGTCTAGTCTAAAATATTGCCCATATTTCAATGATTGGCCTTTCTCCCAAGGACAATAGCTATTGCAAAAGTCCACACGATCTCCAAGTGATGGGTGATGACTGCGCCAGATCTTGTAAATGATCCCTGGCCTTGGATTCGCCATATGTTCGTGTACTGCGTCAGCAAAAAGTTTAGCCGCTGCTTTATTGTTTTGGTTGATCTCTATTCCAAAGCGATCTGCCTCACGTTCCATATAACGAGAAAAATAATGAAAAATAGGGTTTGAAAGCAGTATGAAGAAACTAATTAAAAACAAAAGAAGGGGTGTTGAAGCGATATCTGAAAGGTGGTTGAAACCGAATCGTTTTTGATATCGGGCAAGCAGAAAATTTGCTGTTCTATAAGTCAGATTAGAGATCACAAAAGCAATAATAGAAAAATAGCCCATGAGCAACCAGTTGTGGGATAGAACATAATGTCCCATCTCATGTCCCATAATGAATAGAATCCCATCTAAGTCATTTCCTTTGATCGACGTATCCCAAATAACAATCCGTTTGGTGTTACCAAGACCAGCAACGTATGCGTTCCCCATCTTTGTGTCTTTACTTTTATCAACTTCAAAAATGCGTCCATCATCAATTCCAGCTCGAGAAGCAAGGTTTAAAAGTTGTTGCTCCAGCTGTTTATCTTTCATGGGGCCGACATCATTGAAAAGAGGATCAATCCAAATGGGGTTGATGAACATCATGATAAAAGCGATTCCAATGCTCACAAGCCAGCTGTAAAGCCACCATCTAAGAGGACTTTTCTTGATTAAAAGGTAAAATATCCAAACAAAGGCTACTGTACTGAGCATGATCACTAAGGTCCATTTACCATAACTATCCAGCCATCTACTCAACGTTTGAGTGGATAGGCCATACTCATGTTCCCTCACATAGCTTGCATAGAAATCGAGCGGAAGGTTCAATAATTGATAAATAGCTACAAAAAGGATCAGGTACAATGAAGTAGAAAAAAACCATTTTTTCCCATATTTTTCTGCAAATGTGCCTAACTTTCCAGAAAACCCTGTTGCAAGGAAAAGAAGAGGGATGATCAAACTCCACGCCCATTGAAGAATCCAAAGAACATTTCCACTATGATAGTAGCTCATGGCCTGCTCTGTAGCTGCAGGGACGGCTACATGTGCATAGTCTGGGGATGATATCGCAGCAAAAAATACTTCGAACATGGTTACTTTTCCTTTTGGATCGTTCTTTCTAGGATCCATTTAGCAATCAAATTTAGAGCCGATGGAGAAATCGTTTCTTCAATTTTTGCATATTCTTCGATAGATCCAACCTGACAAGTTTGAAACAGATGATTGAGCTTTGGCATTTCAACGATCGTAAAATCCTTGTTTCCACCTTCTTCCAGGGATTTAGAAATGACAGGTAGATTTTGTGTGGGAGATATCTGCAAATCGAGTTCGCCATTGAGCGCCAATACAGGAACCAGTACCTGCTTCAAAGCTGTGCTTGGATCGAGGACAAGAAAATAGCGGAACCATTCTGTATTTATGCAATTTGCCTGTGCCTCCAATCCCTCGAGAGTTACTTTTCCAGAATTTCCTTGCAGGATAGCCATGTGGTTTTTGGCGATGTCGTGAAATTGCCCGGCCGCAATCTGAGGATCTGGCTCTTTTTTCAAAAGCGCGAACAGCTGTTTTTGAAATTTATGGTTTTGTTCGATCGTCTCTTCTGTTTCTCCGAGAGATCGTTTGATTAATGCATCCTGCGCGTATAAAAGCTCTTCTCCATTTACACCTGCTCCTGCCATAAGAACAATGAAAGCGACATCTTTTGATTTTGCTGCGACCATCGGAGCTATAAAACCACCTTCGCTATGACCAATCAAACCGATTTGGTTTGCATTCACCTCTTTTCGCGACTTGAGGTATTCAACACCGGAAAGCACATCATTAGCAAAGTCTTGACTGGTTGCTTTGTTATAATTTCCTGTTGATTTCCCACACCCGCGTTTATCGAATCGAAGTACGGCGATGCCCTGGCGAGTCAAATGATCTGACAAAACTAAGAATGGCTTGTGGCCAAGACCCGCTTCATCGCGATCGCATGGACCTGCACTGGCAATCAATAAAACAGCAGGAGATGGGCTTTTTGAGAGTGGTAAAGTCAATGTGCCAGACAAAGTAATTCCAACCCTTGGATTTTCATAAAATACATGTTCTTCTGTATAGGGATAAGGAAGTTTAGGTTCTTGTGGGCGGTTTGGTGCTTCTATAGATTTTATACCGCACTCAAATACGAGCGGGAATGATTGGCCGGCTTGGATGAATTGTCCGGAAATTTCAGATTTGTTGTCGATTAACGAGCCTTCGAATTTTGCAAAGGCTGCTTTCATCTCAAATTTCAGTGATTCACCATCGAAAGAGATCCAATCGATCGGAGTGCCATTGATTTTGTGCTCTAAAGTGTCAACTGTGGCGCTTAACGCTCCATGGGGATCTTGCTGAATATGAAGAACCAAGGTCATTTTCATCATGCCAATGTCCAACATTCCTGACCAATCACCTACAACGGAGCAGGCATTTATGGATTCTTGAGACGTTATAGATGCAATGTATTCTGTCATGGTTGAACCTTTGGGAAAGCTTCTATCAAGTCATTTGGATTATTCAACTGCACTTTGATAATCTTGCCGTTTTCATCAAAAACAAAACGGGTGTAATATTCTTCCGGCGCACCTACTGTGCAAAAAACACCGAATGAAAGTGGTTTCAAAACACCTTTATCGCCGGAAGGTGTCCATACCCAAAGATTTCTTGCATAAATACCATAATGCAAAGTAATCGGTTTTTCTTGTTTTGAATCGTCCACAGATGCGATTGTTTCAAAGACTCCTTCAAATTGTTTGAGATATGCTAAATTTGTAAGAGCTTCATCAATGGGTGGTTCAGGCGTAAAGTTTTCAGGATCTAATAGTCCAATTGTCAAGTCATCTGAAAAGAAATCTGCTGAGTTTGATAATAGGACAACACCTTTTTGATTTTTAGGATTAAAGCCAATGAAACTTCTGAAACCACCTGTTCCGCCCGTGTGGCAAATAATACCACGATCTGTAACTTGCCAACCTAAGGCTATACCACCAAAACCAGGGAATTCAAGCTGTATTTGATGGCATTCTTTGAAAACCTCAGACAATGATGTGTTCTTGATTCCCATATTTGCAGATAGAAACTTTGCCATGTCTTGTACATTTGAGCGCAAAGCTCCACACCCTACCAACACGTCAAAATTCCAATTTCCGACTGGGAGGTCTAGGTTATGTCCGATTGCAACATCTTCATTTGTTACTGAATTGATCTGTACGCCTGTTTTTTTCATTCCAAGTGGATTGCAGATAGCATCAACGACCAGATTCTCATAGTGTTTTTTTGCAACAACACTTAATACGTGACCCAATAATCCCATTCCTAAATTAGAGTAACAGCAATCCTCTCCTGGAGATTTTTTTAGCTCATAATGATTTAGGAACTCGTACAGATCGCGCGTAGTATAATTTTGATACGGATCGGAGAGGTTCGTTTGATCAAAGTTATCAGGAAGCGGAGGGAGTCCAGACGTATGGGTTGCGAGATGTCGAAACGTAATTTTCTTGTTCTCAAATTGAGGGATTTTAACCTCAGTTAAATAGAAGTCAATCGGGTCATCCAAATGCACTTGCCCTTTATGGACCATATCCATCAGTACTGAGGAGGTAAACACCTTGGTAATGGAGCCGATTTCAAAAATGGTCTCCTCAGAAACCAGCTCATCTCCATTAACTGATTTTTTACCGCAGGCAAAGAATTTGATATTTTCTTGATCTATAATGGCTGCCACTACACCAGCAGATGTTTTTTTGACATATTTTTCTAGTAAAGCTTCCATATTTTGATCCATTAATTTTTGAGATACTTTGGACGGCTGATGGTTCAATTTTGAGCCATGTTCAAACTCGGAAGCATATGCTGCTGTCAGAATAGGAAGGAATGACAACAAACCAAGCAAAATTATATTTCTCATTTCCCAATAACCTCTCGAATAGCTTCCACTATAATTTCAGGTTGCTCGCGTGTGATCATATGGCCACTATGTTCCGCCATGATTTGTTTACCTTTTGTCGACTTGGTGACTAAATCTTTTTGAAGATCTTTCAAAATTCTATCTTCTTTATTTAACGATTCTTGAGATTCACCTGTTTCTTCGCTATTGGGATATTTTCCGGCTGTTATAACAATCAGAGGCTTGTCGCCAAGAAGTCCTCCAGCAGTTTTTAGCTGTTTCAAACTTTCTTCAAGGTAAAATAATTCTTCTAGAGCTGTTCTATTAAATTTTGTTGTACTTATTTTTGTTAAATACATTTCCTGAACATCGTTTGGAAATGGTTTTAATGTTTCTTTAATTAGAGGTAAATATTGGAATATGCGAATGCGATTATAGCCAATATAGCCTAAAAATAATTCAACAGTCTTGTTGGGAAGAGTAATTGGAATTTTTTTCAATTGATCTTCATGAGCTGAGTCAACGAGCACTACTCCGGCTACTTCATTTGGGTAATGACTGGCATATAAGCGCATGTTAATTCCGCCAGAAGAATGACCTACAAGTACATAAGGTTCCTGAACTCCAGCCTTATGTAAAAGAGTGTGTAATTCATCGACAATATTCTGGCTTGTCCTGATTAATGGACTCTCGTCGCTCCACCCTTGCCCCGCTCGATCATAGCTACAGACACGAGTGAATTTTGCAAGTTTAGGTTGAACTAAGGTCCATTCTAGAGAATTTCCTCCCAGTCCAGAATCTAAAATAACAGCCGGTCCACCTTCTCCCGTGCAGTTAATATGTAGTCGATATCCGCCGATGTCAACCAGCTTCCCAGGAGGAGGATATGCATTTTCATCAATTTTTGAACTAATAAATTGGTAGGTCGTTCCAATCAACAGTAGCGCGATAACCAAGCAAACGAGGCCTAGTCCAATTCTTTTAATCCATTTCCACATTGCTAATCTCCTGAGAAAAGCCTGGTTTTTGAATGCTCATCATACCATTTCCCCTCGTATGATTCCCATGAAAAAAATTAACATAAGGACTCTACTGGAACTTCGAATGAACACAGTAAGTCTCTGGATAAGAATGTCGGAAAATCACATTATTTACCTACATTCTTATCCATGAAAACATTTGTGATAACAGCAATCCTCAGAAGGAAAGCGTAAACAAGAAATTTTATCTTGTCCGCTACTTGTCCGTTGACTTGTCCGGCAAAAAGTTCTTCAATCAATATTCTATTTTTGGCAATCCTTCAGATTCATATCGCACAAAAATAAGTGTCCGGACAATTTGTTTGAAACAGGCTGAACACGATGGTTTTTGAAATGCGCCTCTAACAAAAACCTAATTGCTTAGGAATA
>JABDEO010000059.1 GCA_013287015.1 Chlamydiota bacterium | reverse complement strand
GAATACCGAAACAGTTTTTAATTACAGATGATTCAATACGTTTTTTGAGTAAGCTGGGAATTTTTCATTTTTCCAGATTTCGTCTTATTGGAGGTGAAACATTTGGTCCACATTCTACTTTTAATAATTGTGAAAAAATCGCTTCATTAGCTCTTAAAATATTTGTTGTTTATCCAGTTTTAATGGTCGGCATGGCGCTCGATCTCGTTATTTTGGCTTTAGCGGTTCCTGTTTTTCTTATAAGGTTAATGACTAATAATTGCACTGTACTAAACTCAAAAAAAAATTTAAAATATTATTGTATCGATTTAATTGCTTCTATCGCTTTTCCTGTTCTAGGATTAGGACTCTGTATTGTAGGAAAATCTCCAGATATTTTGTGTCCTAGGCTAATGTCTTACAGAACGCATGCGATAGTGCATGCAAACCTAAATCATTTTAATAATCATTCCCAAGAACATGTCAACTTAATTAATCAATCCTTTAATAACGGCCTTAAACTTAAAGATTATGAAATTAGTGATTGTATTGATCGCATAACGAATTTTCAAGATTATGGAGTATCTGAGGATAGTGTGAAAATTGACTATAAAATGTTGGAATTAATTTTAACAAAATGCAATATTTCTACTGAGAACTTTGAGAAACAATTGAAGCGTGCTGCAAAGAGTGGGGATCTTAAATGGATTCAATTATTGATTAATTCGATGAAATCAACTACATCTATTGATCCTAATCATCCTTCTTTCCATTTTTTCAATTTAATAATGAAATTATTGGCAGGTCAGACGCTCGATCCGAAAGCTTTTGAATTGATTTTGAAAAACTTTCCAATTGATCTTAATGCACAAGATAAAAATGGCGTTACCCCCTTGGCAACGGCGATCATCATGGGGAGATTCGAATGCGCTCAATATCTGGTTTCCAAAGGAGCAAGTTTTTATGAAACTCCCTTTAATCAGCTTATTGCTTTTGTTAATGAATTTGAATTAAATTCGGAAAAATCCCTACAAGCATTAATGGATGAGATATGCCCAGATAAAACCAATGCATATTTTAAAGCTATTGTTGTACTCTTTAAAGCTTTTTACCTAAAGTTTCTTCTACCTGATGCACAAGATATAGCTTTTCGCAATCCCTTAGTAAAAAAGAGTTTTATTAAAGTGATTGAAAAATTTAAAGAGCTGGACCTCGAAAAACAAAAAAACATCTTGATAAATCTGAATAATAAGCGCACTGCGGATCTAGCGCCAATCGTAAAAAACATCTTTAAAAATATTTACATAGACAAATGTCCGGTATTTACCGATGCAGTTGCTCAAAAAATAGCCGCGTATGCGGATATGCGCACACTTTGTGCGCTGCCGAGTGTTTGTAAGCTGGAGAAAGCTGAAAAAAAATAAAGAACCTTCTTTAAGCTTATGTCTTAATCTTTCTTGCATCATTTTTTTTCTCGTTATGTAGCCCACACTAAGGTGTAGCGAGCCCTAGCGAGCGGAACCGCAGGTGTGGGAACACAACGAATACATAACCTAACTGGGGACCAGTTCTTCTTTTTTTGTCTTTTTTGCTTTTTTACAGAAAAATAGTTAAGCTTTCGATTTTAAAAAGAGGGAAAAAAGATAAAAATGAAGAACCAGGTCCCTGGTTAGTTTGCATGCTCATTGATTCCCCACACCTGCGGTTCCGCTCGCTAGGGCTCGCTACACCTTAGTGTGGGCTACAAAATGAGAGAAAAAATGATGCAAAAATGATTGAGACATCAGCTTTGGCAACGAAATTAGTTGATCAATGCGTGTGAAATAAAACCATTTTTTTTCATGGTCTTATTATCAAGTCCAACGCAGTCTGAATGGAGAGAGCCGTAGGACTGAAAATCGCCGCAACAGCGTCAGCCTGCGGAAACAGTTCGGCGTCCTGCGGATCGCGAATTGCAACGATCAAAAAAGGTTTGTTTTGACTTTGCAGCGATTTAACAAATTGAGATTGTTCAGGGGATCTCCAGGCGTTAAGCGTAAAAATAATTAATAAGTCCGCATATTCCACTATCTCACTGGCCTGTTCTTTTTCCACTAAAGTCGGAGCTGCAAGGTCTTGTACAAATAAACACCGTTTCGAATGATTTTGCATCGTGGATTGTAAAATAGCCTCTTGAATAAACGCAGGGGCGACCACTCCGATTTTTTTATCTGCAATCTTCAAGGGCGATGAGGCGTTGCTTTGAATAATTTTAACAGAAGCCTTTGCAATATCTTTGGCCAATTGCTGATGCTCCAGACTGTTGACTTGCAGGGCGATATCGTCATCTCCAGGGTAAATCGCTTCAAACAGTCCATACTTTTCTTTGAGCTTTAAGATGCGCTGAACTGAAGCGTTAAGCCTTTGCAGAGGAATGCGGCCGCTGTGCACCGCATTTACAATGTGTTGATGGATGCGCACAATATCTTTAACCGACAACTCATTAGTTTGCTGACGATTGAGCAGTTTGCCTCCCAAAATAAGCATGTCATGGCCCGACTCTATTGCACGAATGGCCGCCTCATCGATATCGCCGCATGCGTTTAGCAGGCCTTGCATCACTAATGAATCGGAGAGGATCACCCCTTCATATTCCCATTGTTTGCGCAGCAATCCTTCAATAATGCTCGAAGATAGAGTCGCACAGTTTTTAGGATCCAATGCAGGAACTAAAACATGCGCGGACATGATTGCATCCGCAAAGGCGCACAGTTTCTTGAAGGGCAGGAGCTCAATGCGTTCCAGCTCCTCTTTGGATTTGTTGACAACAGGCAATTCCAAGTGGGGATCGACAGCCGCTTCGCCATAGCCGGGAAAGTGCTTAAGCGTCGCAATGACTTTAGCGTTGCGATAGCCTTCCAACGCTTGGCCGCCCAACAGAGCGACAATCTCCGGAGAAGAGCCGAAACAGCGCATGCCGAGGGCGGATTTTAGCGGGTTCGAATTTACATCGACAACAGGAGCCAGATTCATATTGATTCCGACAGCCCGCATTTCACATCCAGTTGCAAAAGCGCTCTGCAAAACGAATTTCGGGTCCCCTGTCTGTCCAAGCGCATAATTTCCTGCAAAAACAGTGAAACCATTAGACAACCTATTGACGAACCCTCCTTCTTGATCGACTGCAATCAACAATGGAATGCCTAGGCGTTGTTCACGGGCGTATTTTTGAAGGTCGTTACTGAGTTTCTGCACTTGTTTCGGACTGTGCAATCCATTTGCCCAATTGTAGTAAATAACGCTCCCAATATGTGCGCGTTGGATGAGTTGCCGAGCGTCATCATTAAGGGTTTCTCCGTTAAAGTGCGCCATCAGCAGCTGACCAGCCTTTTCCTCCACAGTCATTTCGTCGAGAATCGGCGTCGGAATTCCGCTCATTGCGCATTGGGCGTAGATCATCATGGCTGAAAGAAAAAGAAGTAATCGCTTGCAGTGTGTCATAAAATCCCCTAATATAGGCGATTCGTAGAATAAAGATTGGTTTATTAAAAGACAAGAGTGCAATTAAGAGGCTAAGGAAGGTAGCCAGGGCGTCCCGCCCTGTCGCGTGTATTATCTTCAATGCAAAGCAGGGCGGGACGCCTTGGCTACCTTCCTTAATTGCACCCAAAAGAAAAGTACAGGAAAATGCGCATCTTTTTTTTATTTTTACTTTGTTGCATGATGTCAGCCTCATTTGGGGTTGCTGACGAACAGCATTCACATAACATTGTCGTAAGCATCGCTCCTTATAAGTATTTTGTTGATGCGATTGCGGGCGACACTGTCAAGGTGGGGCTGCTTGTGCCTCCAGGCGCAAGTTTTCACACATTTGAACCAACGCCTAAACAAGTCTTACAGGCCGGCAACGCCGATATCTGGTTTCGCGTCGGCGAGTCGTTTGAAACTAAAGCTCTTCCCGCTTTACAGGCCCATAATCCGCATTTGCGAATTGTCGACTTGCGCCATGGCGTGGATCTGATCACTGTTGATGAGGCGGGCCATCACGGTTGCTGCCACGTTGGAGGCGCCGATTTGCATATCTGGCTGAGTCCCAAGCAGGCTAAAATTCAAGCTAAAGCGATCGCGGAGGCTTTGATTGCGGCGTATCCGGAACACAAGGAGCTGTATCAAAAACGATTGGAGAGCCTCCTCAAAGATTTGGATGACCTAGACAAAGAGATCGCCGAAACGCTTAAGCCTTTAAAAAACCGAACGATGATGGTGTCTCATTCCGCCTACGCTTACTTTGGCCGCGATTACCATTTGAAACAGCTTCCTATCGAATTTGAGGGCAGAGATCCCAGTCCAAAACAGCTGAATGCAACCCTTAATGAGGCTCGCAAAGATCATATAAAAGTCATTTTTATCCAGCCGCAGTATAGCAGCAAGGGCGCCGCGCTCATCGCCAAAGAACTGGGCGCGCAGCTTGTCATTCTCGACCCCTATTCAGAGGACTATTTCGCCGCCATGCGAGATATCGCTCAGCGCATCGCTTCACAAGACTCAACAACACATTAGGTGAACATGAACGATGATTTAAAAATTAATTTCAGGATAGGCAGGATAGGAAGGATAGGTTGGATTCAATCTATCCTGCCTATCCTGAAATTAATCTTTTTTGCGACTACTTTAAAAGCGCTACATGTTTAGGACTACCCGAAAATGGAAGATGTTGTTGAGATCGAACGCTTGTCTTTTGCCTATCAGGATCTGCCTGTCCTACAGGACGTGACGGTCACTATTCATTCAGGTGAATTCATTGGCGTCATTGGTCCAAACGGTGGAGGAAAGACGACTTTATTAAAACTTATTCTGGGATTTCTAAAGCCTCTTTCAGGAACGATACGCGTTTTTGGAGAACCCCCCGCCTCGGCTTTATCGCAGATCGCCTATGTGCCGCAAGCGATGCGCTTTGACAAGCAGTTCCCGATCTCCGCTTTGGAGGTTGTTTTACAGGGGCGGTTAGCCCATCTCCCATGGTATGGCCGATACAGTCATGCCGATAAACAGGCCGCTTTGGACGCTCTGGAACGAGTCGGTTTGCTTGAATTTCAGCATAACGCTTTCGGGACATTATCCGGAGGACAAGCTCAGCGCGTTTTAATTGCGCGCGCTTTGGCGTCCTCCCCGGCGCTCCTGTTATTAGACGAGCCCACCGCCAGCGTGGACGCTCAAGCTCAGAATGAGATTTATGCATTGTTGAAACGGCTGCAGGGTTCGATGACGATTTTGATGGTGACGCATGACTTAGGGATCGCCATCGACCATGTTCAGAGGGTGATTTGCGTGCAGCGAACTGTGATGACATTGAAGCCGCAGGAGGTATGCCAGCATTTTGCTTTTGGCCTTTACCATCCGCCGCTTATTAAACCCGGAAAAAATTGGCAGGCGCCGTCATGATGTCTTTTTGGGGAGCGCTGCTCACAAACCCGATGCTTTTATCCGCTGTGATCGCCGGATTGGCTGCGTCCATTGTCAGCGGCATCATTGGAGCTTACGTCGTCGTTAAGCGGATTGTGTTTATAAGCGGCAGCATTGCGCATTCGGTTTTGGCTGGAATCGGCTTTTCATTATGGCTGGAGCGTTCCCAAGGGATTTCCTGGATCTCGCCATTGTACGGAGCGTTGGCGGCGGCCATTCTCTCGGCGTTGATCATTGGCTGGATTTATTTATACTATCGCCAACGCGAGGATACGGTTATTGCAGCGCTTTGGTCGATAGGCATGGCTGTGGGAGTGCTTTTTATTTCTCAGACGCCCGGATCCAATGTGGAGCTGGCTAACTTTTTAGTTGGCAATATTTTGTGGGTGTCGCCGACGGATCTTTCGATTTTATTTGGATTGGATCTATTAGTGTTTGCGCTTGTTTGCGTCTTGCATAAGCGGTTTTTAGCGATCTGCTTCGACGAGGAGCAAGCGCGCCTTCAAGGCGTGCATGTCAACGCTCTTTACATTTTGCTGTTGATGTTGACGGCTGTGGCGATTGTTCTTCTTATTCAGGTGGTGGGAGTGATTTTGGTGATGACTATGCTGACGATCCCTGCGGCGATCTCCAATGTTTTTACGGCAAGTTTATCGAGGATGATGGTTATCGCGGTGTTTTTGAGTTCTATTTTTTGCGTCAGCGGCATGGCGGCGGCCTATTATTTTGACTGGCCAGGCGGCGCCTCCATTGCCTTGATCGCCGGCCTTGCATATGTCGTCAGCCTTTTCATCCCTCAAAGAGCTAAGACTTGACGCCTTGACACGTTGCATTGCATCGACCACCCCCGGATGGGGGTGAGGGCATGTAGCCCAGGGCAAGCGAAAGCGCAGCCCTGGGTAATCGCGTTATATGATGCACCCCTGAAAGGGGTGCGGGCCTACTTTTTTACCAGCGACACGCAAATCCATTCTACGTTCGATTTGGGCGCATTGAACATAGTTAAGCATGGGCCCGCACCCCCCTTTCAGGGGTGCATCATATAACATGATTACCCAGGGCTGCGCTTTCGCTTGCCCTGGGCTAGGGTGTTAATTTTGATGCCATTTTGGCAAAGAAAAATCACATGGGATTCGATTATCGAAAGTGACCCCATATTATAATATTGGGTCACTTTCGATAATCGAATCGCATGGATTTTTCAAAGCCAAAATGGCATCAAAATTAACACCCTAGCCCTGGGCTACCTTCCCTCACCCCCATCCGGGGGTGGTTGTATGATGCCTTTAAAAAAACGGCGCCAAAATTAGGGGGATCTGACCCAAGGGTCACTCATGCATCCCGTAGCTATAAGCGAGGGATAACGGTATCGATAATAGAGTGGTGGCGACAAAAATCACCACCAAGCTTATTTGTCTAGTTCGCAGTGGGAGTTCTTTCCAAGAATAATATTCTCTCCCTCCAGGACAATGTTTTTTATGGTAGGCATTTACTCCATATCCAATCGCAGCTCCGCCCACTGTTCCGAGGAGGCCCCCTGCGCCAGTTCCTATGATGATGTGCAAGACGTTTTTTCCAAGAAAATATGTTGTCACGCTCGATGAAATTACGCCTTTTGTTCCTCCGATGGATGCTCCTGAGTGTATAGGAGCGATTTTAAAAGTTTTTTCGGCGAGTCCTAAACATTTTCCTTTAATTTTTTGCCAACAGGACGCCATTCGCTCTTGTTGATGCGGAAGGAGCCATTCGCCCATGATGCGTATAGTGTTAGGTTTAGGATCTATATTGATTGTCAGGCGTTTCCCCGTGACTCTTTCATAGTAAGAGATCTGTTGCCCTTCTTGATCCGGGATCGGCTCATCAAGCAGAGATGCGCCGATTGGCTGATAACCGACGTTGTTGGATACGGAAGGAATCATCGTCATTACTCCTTACAAAACATGATTCAAAGGTAAAAGTAATAAAAAAAATGGATGATTGCAATGTTTTTAGACATTCGAAAACGCCAAATGATTTTTTGTGACTGGACCGATAGGCGTTAGCGTTTTATTTTTTGGCAAATGGCCATAAGCGGCGATGAATGCATCGACAGTGGATGGGCTGGTGAAGATGATCTCATCAATCTGATTGAGATCAGGCAAAGGCTCCGGCAAATAAGGCTGCGTATCATAGAGAATGCATTGGCGATAACGCAATCGCCGACTTTGAAAGAACTCTATTAGCACGGAACGCGATAAGCTGGAATGCGGCCAAAAAAAATAACTTTCTTTCAAAGACAACGTTTCCAATTTTTTAATCATTCCCTCGGCATGTTCCTCTTGAGCGATAATATCCGGCGAAATATTACATTGCTGTAAAGTTTTAGCTGTGGCTTGTCCTACGGCGATGCAGCATTTGCCTTGCAGTTGACTGATATCGCCATGATGGCGCATTAAATAGCGCACAAGGATTCTTACAGCGTTTTTACTGGTAAAGAGCAGATGCGTGTAATTCGGCAAATCGCTTATGGCCTCTTGGATTTCATGCGTGTCCAATGAACGGGGAACAATCTGGATAATCGGATAATGGATCAGCCGTTTATCAGATAAATGATTGGGATGGTCGAGTCCTAGATAAAGCGTAGCGGGTTGATTGCGGCTGTCAAGGCATCGAAACAATTGTTGCATCTCTTCATCTTCTTCGCGGGCCATGATGGCCAGTTGGCCCTGATGCGGCGTTGTGGCTCCCGGCAGACGGATTCGGTTGAGATGGGTCAACCCAAGTCTGATCAAGGCCGCTTCCGCCAGCACGATGGCGTCCGCTTCGCCGGAATCCAGTTTTGCGAGACGTTGGGCAATGGTTCCACGTATGTCTATGAAGCGCAGATCATCTCGCAATTGTTGTACAGCTTCTTCGCGACGTTCTGAAGAGGTTGCGACCAGAGCCCCTGTCGGCAGCGTAGTGATATATTGACCAGGTCGCATCACGAGGGAATCGGAAGGATCCATCCCTTGTGTAAGAGCGATGATTCGCAACCCCTGCGGCAGCGGCTCAGGAAGGTCTTTGGCGGAATGAATTGCGACGCGGCATTGGCCGGATAAAAGCAGTTCATCGACTTCAGCGGTGAAAAAGTCCGTTTTATCCAAGCTGCGAAGCGAGGTTTTTTGGTCGTGATCTCCGCGCGTCGCGACGAGATGGGCGTCAAAGACGATGTCTGGATGATGTTTCTGAATATTTTGAAGCGTTTCGCGCAACTGGGCTTGAGACAAAGGCGAATTGCGCGCTCCAACAACGATCCGCATAAATTACCTTTAACCCAGTAAAAAAATAATATCAGGATAGGCAGGATAAGAAGGATAATAGGATAAATTGAAGGAAATTAAGTAAAAAAAATTAATATCAGGATGGGCAGGATAGGATAGATAGGATAAGAAGAATAAAAATACAAAATGAATTTCGGCAATCCGATCATCCTTCCTATCCTACCCATCATGATGTTATTTTTTTTACTTAATTCCTTTGCGCCTCCGCGTCTCTGCGTTGAATTGCTTCACAAGCGTCAATTTATCCTATTATCCTTCTCATCCTGCCCATCCTGACTTAATTTCTTTAATAGATTCAATTCCTTTGTTTTTTTGTGTTTCTGTGTTACTGCAGCAGCAAATCGACGGCTTCCTCAACAAATTCTATCCCCACCACCTTGATTTTTTTTCGGGTTTCTTCCGAAAGGCCTTTTAGATTGCGTTTGGGAATAAGGCAGCATTGGAATCCCATATTGATGGCCTCTTTGAGGCGGCTCTCCACGCGGGGAACGCTGCGGATTTCTCCGCCTAAGCCGACTTCTCCCACAATGGTGGTTTCGGCGTCGATGATGCGGTTGCGCATTGAGGACGCTACGGCCAACAACACTCCCAGGTCGATGCCAGGTTCAAGAATGCGCATGCCGCCGGCGATTGAGACAAAGACATCGCAGCGATGGATCTGATACCCCATTCGTTTTTCCAATACGGCCAGCAGCAGCGCCAGCCTATTCTGGTCAAGTCCCGTGCAACGGCGCGACGGCGCGCTGAAGACGGTGTCGGTCACCAAGGCTTGGGCTTCAATCAGAATGGCTCTAGTCCCCTCGATGGCGGGAATGACGGTGGATCCCACCACCTCTTTGCGGCGTTCTTCCAGAAAAATTTGGGAGGGATTGGGGACTTCTATAAGACCCGCCGATTGCATTTGGAAGACGGCGATTTCATCGGTTGGACCGAAACGGTTTTTGATGATGCGAATCAAACGGTAGTTGTGCTGTTTATCGCCCTCAAAGTAAAGCACAGAGTCCACCAGGTGTTCCAAAACGCGCGGACCGGCGATCTCTCCGGACTTCGTCACGTGTCCAATAAGAAAAGTGGCGATGCCTCGGCCTTTGGCGAGATGCATGAATTCGGTGGCTGTTTCACGCACCTGAGAAACCGATCCTGGAGCGGAAGAAATTTCGCTTTTGTAAACAATTTGGATGGAATCGACGATCAAGATGTCGGGATTAATTTGATCGATATGCGCCTTGATCACTGAGAAATTAGTTTCACTTAACAGCAAAAGGTTGTCGCTATCGATGTTTAAGCGGCGGGCGCGCATCGTGGTCTGTTCGATCGATTCTTCACCGCAAACATATAAGACGGTCAAACCCTGTTTGGCTAAAGAGCTGGAAATCTGGAGCATCAGCGTCGATTTGCCTATTCCTGGATCTCCACCGATCAAGGTTAGTGAACCCGGCACGATGCCTCCGCCGAGAAGACGATCGCACTCCGGAAGCTGTGTTTGGATGCGCGGAGTTTCGCCCAAAGAGACCTCTTTGACGCGCATGGGACGGCTGGGCGCGACAGCCTGCGCTTCGAAGCGGCGGCTATTGGCGGCTATTTCAACTTCCTCATGCAGGGTATTCCATTGAGAACATTGCGAACACTGTCCCGACCATTTGAATTGCTTGTGACCGCATTCAGCGCAATGCCAGGCGCTTTTTTGCTTTGTCGCCATCAATGTTTGCTCCCGACATGCGTGAGAGCGTTTTCCGCGGCGGCTTGCTGGGCTTCTTTTTTAGAGGAGCCTTCGCCATACCCTAGCGTCTGCTCATTGAGCAATACCGCCACTTTGAAAGTTTTAACATGGTCGGGTCCGCTTTCTTCCAACACTTTATAGAAAGGCGCTTGTTGGAATTTTTTTTGGCAATAATCCTGTAAAAGGGCTTTCCAATTTTGCAAGGGCTGTTTAAGCGTTTCTGCAATTTCCGCTGAGAAGTGGCCGAACAAGAAATGTTTGGCGGCTTCGACGCCTCCATCTAAATAGACGGCTCCAATGATCGCCTCGAATAGATCCGCTAAAATGGTGTCGCGCCCGCGTCCATCATTCATTTTTTCGCCCTTGCCGAGCAGGATGTATTTTCCCAAGTCCAATTTCATGACATAAGCGACGCAGGAACTGGCTTCGACAAGGCGTGAACGCAGGTATGAAAGTTCTCCTTCAGGAGTGGAAGGCAAGTGAAGATAGAGGTATTCAGCGATCAGCATCCCTAACACCGAGTCTCCCAAAAATTCAAGTCGCTCATTGTGATGGCTAATGCTGCGATTTTCATTTACGTAAGAACAGTGCACAAAAGCTAGAGCCAGCAGGTTGCGGTCCTTAAATTGATAGTCGATTTTCGACTCGATCTCTGGGGCGCTGGATATCAAATTCAAAATAGCGTTCATGGTATACAGAATATCCAAATCACTATTTTTTCACCAGCGTTCGATTCCCTGCGGGTGCAATTAAAAGTAAGGGACTAAGGAAGGTAGTCAGGGCGTCCCCGCCCTGTCGCGTGTATTATCTTCAATGTTTTTTTGCCTACAAAGCAGGGCGGAACGCCCTGGCTACCTTCCTTAGCCTCTCACTTTTAATTGCGCCTATTCCCTGCGCATATGATTCTTTCTTATTGATTTAAAAGACGGTTGGTTGCGATAGTTACTGTACATTATTAGTTCAAACATATAGTTATGATATTTTATGAGATTTGCTGTCGCTAGAGAACATCGTGATTTTTTTAACAAGCAGGGAACTGTCGAATTCGAGGGATTGCTTAACGCAAAACAGCTTGTGGAGCTGGTTGCGGCGGTTGACTCGACTCTAGCACTGCGTCTGAATATTCAAGCAAGCGAGCTGTCCTTGCAGTCGTCTAATGCGCTTTTTATGGCGGGGCGTGATCTTTGGCGCGCAAATAATGCGGTAAAAAAGATCGTGATGCAGCGCCAGTTTGCCGAGTTGGCTATTGAACTGATCCACAAAAAAACGCTGCGTTTAGGTTATGACCAATTTTTTCCCGACGGCGCAGTCGCCGTCCTGCCGGGAGATTCTCAGAATTTGCTTGAGATCAGTTGCCTGCAAGGGGTGCAGTGCGGGCTGATGCTTTGTCTACGAGGCGCATTGACGCCTGTTGAACCTGTTGAACCTGTTGAAGAGGATTGCACGCCATCGCCTTTATTTTCGAGACAAGCCGGAAGCGGCGTTTTTTTTAACCCTGAAGCCCCCTTGAACTTTCAGCGGTCTGTGGGACAATATTTGATGATTGTTTATACATCCACTTCTTCCGTTTATCTTTGCAAACGCACCGACCCTCATGCCAATGCCCTTAAACAATATGGCTATGCATTCGGCGATAAATTAAACGATAAATGCAATCCAATTGTCTACCGATAAGGATCGTTGCTGAGCAAACCAAAAGCTTGACGTCTTAATCATTTTTGCGTCATTTTTTCTCTCATTCTGTAGCCCACACTAAGGTGCAGCGAGCCCTAGCGAGCGAAACCGCAGGTGTGGGAACATAATGAATACATGATCTAACTGGGGACCAGTTCTTCTTTTTTATCTTTTTTGTTTTTTTACAGAAAAATATTTAAGCCTTCGATTTTAAAAAGAGGGAAAAACGATAAAAATGAAGAACTGGTCCCCAGTTAGGTCGTACGCTCATTGGTTCCCACACCTGCGGTTCCGCTCGCTAGGGCTCGCTGCACCTTAGTGTGGGCTACAGAATGAGAGAAAAAATGACGCAAAAATGATTAAGACATTAAGGAGAAATCTAGGAGTTATGAATGCAATGGCGGATATTAGACACCGGAGCCAACAGCGCTCTAACAAATATGGAGATCGATCAGCGTTTGTTGGATGGGCTGGAGACTGAACAGCATGCCATCTTGCATTTCTATGACTGGACGGGCGACAGCGCAACTTACGGTTATTTCACAGACCCTTATTTATATCTAAACGCCGAAGCTGTTCAGCGTCATGGTTTGCAGTTGGCTCGGCGTCCCACCGGCGGGGGAATCATTTTCCATCTTTGGGACCTGGCTTTTTCTGTGTTGATTCCATCCACGCATCCGCATTATTCGACGAATACGCTCCAAAATTATGCGTTCATTAACAATATCGTAATAGAGGTGATTCATCGCTTTACAGGCGAAAACCTCCTGCCGCAGTTGCTGGTGAATGAATCACATGCTTCAAATGTTGGCGTTAATCATTTTTGCATGGCTAGGCCGACTAAGTATGATGTCGTGATTTCAGGCCGCAAAGTCGGCGGAGCCGCCCAAAGGCGCACTAAATTCGGCTTTTTACATCAGGGAACTTTATCTTTGACCCCGCCTCCTGAAAAATATTTAGAAGATCTTCTCTTGCCGGGCGCTCCTGTTTTGGAGTCGATTCGTGAACATAGCTTTTTTTTAATTCATGATTATTCTCGGCCGCATCACCTAATGGAAGCAAGGCAAGATTTACGTTCTTTGCTGCAAATAGCAATAAAATTATTTTAATTATATTACGTCAAACAAATAATTACTAATTAAATATTGAAGATATTTAAGATATTGCTTGCAATAAACTAAAAAGTATTTTACAATGGTTTAAATTATTAATTTATTTTTTGGGGTTTATTATGTCTTATGATTCAATCTGTTGGCATATGGATCATGTAGTTGTTGCATTGCCTGCCGTGCCATTTGCCATCTTGTGTGAATTAAACGATAATCTGGTTGGGCGCCAACCGAACAAATGTTTACAAACTGTAGGTTTTATAGGGGGAGCTGTTTGTCGTGTATTGCTTCTAGCAACTGGGCTGCCTTACACAGTATACACTTTAGCGAAAGCAATTCTTTTCAAGGTGATATTGGTTCCAGTTCTTTCTCTTAATCAAGGGGGATACATACGTTGGGTAGTGGACGAGCAGTTGCAGCTAGTGTGCGATACTTTCAAACATATTTTTTATCAAAGAAACGTTCCTGTCCGATACACGCCTCCACCACCTGGAGCGGCGCCCATTCCAGCAGAACCTCTCCAGGGCATTCGTCCTGATTTTCTCCGAATTGAGGCGTGGATCAATACCTTATCTGCAAAAGTGCGAGAGAAAATTCCATTGGATCCTGTTTGCGATTTAGCCATGATCGAAAAGATAAAACAAGCTGTAGAAAAATTTCCGGTTAATTACGCCATTAAAGAAGTTATTGGCGATGGCTCTGAGTTTAAGGCAATAGTAAAAATGCTTGAAAAAATTAAAGAACCAATTAGCAAAAAACTTCCATTAGCGAATGCTGAAATGGAATTATTACAATCAGTTGTCGCTAAAATTAAAAAAAGACTTCCAAAGGATGAAAGCAACATAGATTTTGAAGCCTTTGGTGAGGGCCGCTTTCAAGAGGCCGCTGCAGACAGAGCGGAAGATGCGGACTTTCGTTATCCCAAGACAGTGCAATATATTATTGAAGTCATGAAGGCGGTCAAAGCTGGAAACTATGGAGGCAAATTGCAGGAAGAGTTAGAGGGGTTTCTTCCTAGCATTATTCAAAGATCTAGTGTTTTAACTTTGTTAGTATTCCATATATGTCTAACAGACAACCTTTCTTGTGAAATTTTCGATGTAAAAAGAATGTTTGAACTATCCGGATTG
>JABDEO010000058.1 GCA_013287015.1 Chlamydiota bacterium | reverse complement strand
CGCCGCTTCTTTCTTGGCTTTCTCTTCCGCTTCTTTCTTCGCTTTTGCTTCGGCTTCTTTCTTTGCCTTCGCAGCAATCGTTCTCTGCGCTATCTTTTCATTCTCGTCTTTCATAATTTGTTGAGCTTCCTCCGGGGTCACCAACTCCCAGAAATAATTATAAGCGTCACTTACTTCCTTAGGTATTTCATCTCCAAGATCCGTCACGACGCTATCATCATATCGTCGCCACCTTCCATCCTCTCCTCGTGCATAAGTAATGTAGTGACCACTCTTAAGGTTATCGCCTCGATGCACTTCAAAACCAGTCAACTTATAAAAAACATCCGGATTATTGTTAAAATAATCAAGTTTAGATCCTTCCAAAATGCCATGCGCCGGAATGATGACTGGATCATTGCGTTTACTCGTTATATTTTCTACCGGTTTACCATGCCAACGTTCAGCAAACGCTTTTAAAGCGCCCGCGAACTTATCCTTCTCTTTCTCATTCATTTTTTTAAAAAAATCGTCTTTTATCAAAGTTTCCTTCGCTTTGTTTGCTGTCGCAATAAAGACTTCAGGTTTCGTCCCTTCCATTCTACTTGCAGAACGCGTAATCATAGTGACTATATATCGAGGCGGAGCCTCAGCCTGAAATTTTTCAATATATGACTTACCTTCTGCCCGGTACAAGGCATTCATTAAGTCCTCGATTTTTTTTTGTGGAGAACTAGCTTTTTTATCAGGCGCATGATTAGCCTCCCCTTCACCAAGCGCCACCTCTATGACAGGAGTGCCATTTTTGTTTTTAACTATCTTAAAATCCTTTTCCCCATCTTGACGCTGTAATACTTGCTCAACCACGCCGTTTGGATCAAATTTCTTAATCACAAGACGAATAAACTGATTAGCATCCTTTTGCTCATACTGGTTTAAAAAAAGGTCGTCGTTGCCAAACCAGCCTCTGTAATCCTCATCGTGTAATATATTTTCTAATGCCCTTGCAGCACTCTCTATATCTTCTGGAGAGCCATAGTCCATCTCGCGCCAGAGATTTAAGATAAGCTGTCTAAAATGGGTTAGGCGATCTATTTCGTTTTGCACTTCCACTTGTATTGCTTCATCAAACTTTTTTTGTAGTTCCTCGGATATCTCGTTTTTGGCAATTTTTTCAGTAATTTCGTCAGCAACCTTGACGTTTTCCGCTCTCCACGCAATTACGTCTTTATTAGCCCGAAATTGGTCTGGATTATTCGTAGGATAAAGTGGCAATTTTTTTTCTTTTCGTCTTTCATTTATAACGGCCATCATCTCTGACTCTACAGTAATGCTTCTGTCTGAATGATACTCGGCCAACATCAAGCTACGACGTATGGGTATGCTCTCATCTGCGCCTTTAATTCTCTCTGCGACAGCCTTTGGGTCAATTTTGGCCTCTACCACCTTTCTAAAAGATTTATTGCGATACATCGCCTGTATAGCGCCATTGAACCAGCAAACTAGCCCAAAATTAGGCAAGCCAACAATGTCAGCCAGACTCTTTCGAGTTTGCATAATGCTGTTTGCCATAGTCCTGACAGCTTCAGAGGTCCCTTCCGGAGTAAGTATCCCCCGACCCTCCAAATCTCCCAGTAAAACCAGCACATTACTGTAAGATTGTATTTTTGCAAGCTGTTCGCTTGTTTTTTTAGCGGCGACTTCCTTACTCAGAGCGTCCAACTCAGGCAGAAGCAGTTTGCTGACGCCGTCTAAAATAAGAGCTACTTTTTGTTTAACAGTCGCGTCTCCTCTCTGCTTTGCTAATTGATCGAGTAATGCCTGAAGCTCTTTCAACTGGCTGTCAATATTGGATGTTGCTTTCCATTCGTTATAATTTTCCAATTCTTTGTTTTGTTTCGATTGATCCAATCTTAATTCGTTTAGAGCTTTTCTTGCCTTTTCCAAATTCTCAGTCGCTTCATTTTTCGCTTTTTCCGCAGGACTGATTACCGGAGCCGGCGTTTCATCGTCTTCCTCATCACTATCAGTCGGCTGGGCTGTGTTTGTTTTCGAAGGAGCCCCTTTTTTTTGAGCTTCTGCAAGAGCCTTTGTCGCCTTTTCCAAGGCTTCATCCCGTTTTTTTACTTCCTCTTCTTGTTTTTTTAGGTTCTCCGGAAATTTGGCCACCTTGTCGGTTAAAGTTTTGCCATATTTTTCAATCGCCGTTTGTTCCGCTTTAAAATTTTCAATTAATTGTTGAACTTTTTCAGGAAGTCTCGCCCATTCAGATAGAGCTTCAATGGATTTTTTGTCTGGAGCGGCGGCGCTCGACAGCTTCGTGATCGCGTCTACGTTGCCTTTTACAGATCCCTTAATCTTCTCATAATGTTTAATCAATTCCGCATGATCATTTTTTAATTTTGTAAACGGATCTACAGGTTTTGCCGGAGGAGCCGGGGGAACCGGAGGACGCTTACCATCGGTGTTTTGAGAACCTGAAGCAGAAGTCTTATCGGTGTCCGACTGATCCTGAAGATCATCAGGACAATCGCAATTGCAAAAAAGGAATTTCATGCAATCACTAAAACAGTTCCATATTGCAATAAATGGACTCGCAAAACATGTGAGGCATTTCCAGCATCGCTCTGAACAGCTCTTAGGCGCTGCTGTAGTTGGGCCTTGCTGATTGCCTGGCTGAATTGTAGCGGCTACATTGACCACTTTGCCAGCGGCAGGAGGAGGGGGGGGGAGCTTCTTGGGCGGTGGAGGTAATGGCGTCGAAGAATTGGATAAACTGTGTGCTGATTGAGATAAACTGTGTGTTGGCGATGTTGACATACAAAAAGTCCTTTATATAAAATAAGTTATTTGTTTATTAAAATCACGATTGTATCAAAAATTAACATTTAATACAATAATAAAATATAAAATCTAAAAATTTTTAAATAAGTTCCCAAAATTGAAGATAGGATCCTGTCAGCAGTCCGTATGGAATTTTTTCTCCTAATGTATTTACAACGCCGTCATTATAGCAACGCCATTGACCATCACGACCTAACGCATAACCGATGTAATGGCCGTCTTTAGGTGAATTGCCAAATGACTCCTGCACACAGAAACCAGTCAGTCGGTACTTAATCGGTCTTCCGATATTCTTAAAAAAAGTCGTATTTGTGCAATCTAAAATCCCATTTTTAGGAAACTCGACCGGAACGCCTATCCTCTTCTCCACCCATGCAGCAGGCTTGCCTAGCAAATTCTGCACATATTGTCTCGTCGTATTTTTAAGCTGTTCACTCACGTTTGATCGGATATGGAGCTCCAATTTCGCCGCTTCTTCCGTGATATATTTTTCGACATCCTGGACTTCCTCATCAGGCATCCCTTCTTGCTCAGGTGATAAAAAATCACGTACAAGCTGTCTAGTTTTCTCTTGCAGTAGTTCTGCGCGCGTTTCATCAAGTTTCATGACGGCGCGCTTAGAGACATACCCTACAGTGGACGCTGTCACTTTTCCAACAAGCGAAGAAGAGATCCCGCCTTCCTCCACGCTATCCACACGTTGAAGCTGTGTGACAAGCGCTTGCGGAGGGACGGCGATTCGTCTTTCTTGATCAAATAATTTTTCAATATTGGTTCTTTCCTCGCGATAACTAACGCCGGAGGAACGAGCTGGAGCCTCAAAAAGTTTTATAAAGTTTTTTTTATCTAGTTTTTTCCCCTTTTTGTCCTCTTCATTAAGAATTGGGATCTCTAATGAGGATCTCAGTTCCGCCTTTTTTTTTACAAATGCGGAGCCTTTAGAGCTCTCTCTAACCCAGAGTTCATCGGAAAATGTTATTCCAAGCTTATCAAAAACAAGATTAATAAACGCCTTTGCATCATGGTAAGCCATTCTTTGTTGTGGATCAGCGATATCTCCTGAAATCCTTTTATAAGCCCTCCAAGCGGGAACATCGATCCAGTTTTTGGGTTCATCGCCGGGCGGTAAATCGGGATGAAGCATTTCATCTAGAGCAAACAATGCTTGAATTACTTCCTGAGATCCCTGCTCCATTGCATCCCATACGCCTGCAATAGCCTGACGAAACGCTTCACGCCATTGATAGTCTTCTTCAACTAGGAGTTGCAATTTTTCTGGACTTTTCCGCTTCGCCAGCTCGGCGAATTCACAATCCATCAGTTGTTTTTCTACGACTTCTCGATTTAACGGAGCCCTAGCCTGTCTCACGACGGCTGGGTTTAAACGCATTACCTGTAAGGCGCTATTTAGCCAGCAAGTGTTTTTTGACAACGTTCCATGGATCCGATTGAAATTCGGGAGACCAACTAGATCGACTAAACCACTCTGGGTGGAGCTAAAGATCTGCTGAATCTGCGCGGCGACGTCGGGAATTTCAGCGTCATCCCGAGCTCTTACTAACGCCAAGTATTCGCTGCATCCGCACTCAACTAATCGTTGAAAATCTTCGATTTTTTTTACTCGGCCGCCAGCGTTGATTTCGTTTGCGGCGGCTTGAAGATTTGCTAATATCCCAGCCCCTGTGTCGTCTATGATTTTTCTTACTTTTTCACTTTCTTCAGCCTGCGAGGCCTCGAATTGCGTCAACAAAGGAGTGACAAATTCGTCGCCCCCCCCCTCCTTCATCCAAACGTCGCAAATCGCCCGCTGCTCTCCATTTAATTTGTTCCGACATGCTTGTACGTCTTTGAGCAATTGAGATGCGTTAGCGCCCAAATTTTTGAATTTTTCGGGTGAATGCGCTAGGCGAAAAAGAACTTTTACAGTTTCCGCGGGCTTTTCAGTCGGTTTTAAGTCATTGATAATGTCGCTATACTTGAAAATTTCCGCATAAAGACTTTGATGCTCCAGACCTATTTTCTGATGCCGCTCCATCAAGTCGTTAAATGTGATCGACTTAATAGGAATAGGTTTAATTAAATCAATGTTCTCGCTGGGTAAATCAGGATCGCAGCAGCAGCACAAACAAGTTTTAAAGCATTCCCATATTGCGATAAATGGTTGTGCAATATATTTAAGGCAACTCCAGCAGCGCGCTGATAAGGAGCTTTTACTGGGTTGTTGCGGAGCGTTTAACAACTGTGTAGATGCAATTTGATTGATTGTCTTAGTTTTATTCGAAATGGATGGCGCAGGAGGCGCTGCATTCCCAACGCCGTTAGCCGTCAAAGAATTTATATTTGGATCTAAAGGTAATGTTTTTAATGTCATAAAAAATAAACAAAATATGATGTATGATAAACGATAATATCAACTCTAGTTATTTAGATCAATATAAAAAAATAAAATATTAGAATAGAGTTAAAGAACAGGGTTTCTTGATTAAAAATACTTTACAAAAACGAACTTTACAAAAAAGAATTGACTTTTATGAAGCAATTCAACGCAGAGACGCGGAGACGCAAAGAAATTGAAGGGAGTTAGGTAAAAAAAAATAATATCAAGATAAGTAGGATAGATAGGATGATCTGGTTGCCGAAATTCATTTTCCTGCCCGCGTGCCCGATTTAACCTTCTCTCTTTCCGTGCCCGCATCCTATCACCCATAAGTTAAAAAATGAGCGCTTACCCCTCTCTGTGCGCTCTGTGGGCTCTGTGGTAGCCAAAGAGCGTTAAAATGATTCAATTTAAGGCTTTATATCCACCACAGAGCCCACAGAGAGGGGTAAGCGCTCATTTTTTAACTTATGGGTGATAGGATGCGGGCACGGAAAGAGAGAAGGTTAAATCGGGCACGGGCATAAAAATGAATTTCGGCAACAAGATCATCCTATCTATCATGATATTATTTTTTTACTTAACTCCCTTTAATTTCTTTGCGTCTTTACTTCTCAGTTGACGGAATTCTTTATTTAAACTAAAAATAACTTGATTTTGCAAAATCCCTTTTCATGGAGAAAATCGTGAATAAGTCACAATATATCGTGTGGGGCGTCTTGCTCCTATCGTGGTCGGCTCTGCAGGCGGATTCAGCAATGGAGATGGATGCCGATCAAGTCCCCTACGGGTCGGAAACTCTTCCTAGAACGGAAGACGCGAAAAACCCTCTCAAGATCTCAGCGAATGCAAACTTCGTGGGAAAAGCAAAATTTGAAAAACACGATGAAAAAGGTCAAAGCCTCCAGTACAGCGACGAGGAAGTGGACGCCCGTTTTATCTATTACTACAATCCTCGCCATCAAGAGGGAGCTTATGTGACCGTAGGCTATAACAACACACGACTTAGATGGAAGGAAAATCCCTATTTTGACAAACATGATTTTCACACAGCAAGTTTAACATTAGGCGCTTTTACGCATCGAATATGCAATTGGCTTTGGCTAGGGTCCATCAACATTAATTTAGACACTGATCATCCAAATTTATCAGAGTACGCTAATTATGATGCAATGTTCTGGGGGCGCTATACTTATCACAGCGACATCGGATTCAATGTCGGATTGCTTATTCAAACGGGAATGAAAATCGATCACCTTTACCCCATCATCGGCATCGATTGGCAGATTTCAGATAAATGGACGCTCAATTTAGTTTATCCGGTTAATATTTCACTCCAATATGCGATCTGCGACTACTGGTCAGTTTCCGTAGCGGGCCGCGCCTTTGAATCGCGCAATCGCGCCGGTTCCCATGAACCATTGCCTAAAGCCCTCATCACATACCGCAATACTGGCGTGGAAGTAGATCTGGACTTTGATTATAAAGAATGGATCAGCGCCAATCTTCATGGCGGCTATTCCTTCGGCGGCACGCTTAAAATCGCCAACCGTCACTACGAACATAAGCATCGTCTTCCTTTTAAATCAGCAGGCTATATTGGCGGTGAAGTCGGAATGAAGTTTTAAGTCCGATTTGAGCGCTTGATCAAGCTCAGGGTGGAGAAAATCATATCCGGATGCTAATAAACGCATGGGCGCCATGCGCTTGCCGCTGAGAAAGAGCGCATCAGCCATCTCTCCCAAAATAATGCGCAGCAGAAAAGCCGGAATCGTAAGCAGCGTAGGCCGATGCAAAAGGCGTCCTAAAGTTTTTGTGAATTCTTCATTAGTCACAGGATTGGGCGTCGCTGCATTAATAGGGCCGCATAGGGTCTCATGATTGAGAACGTACAGAATCACTTGCAGCAGATCATCCAGCATGATCCAGCTCATATACTGTTTGCCCGATCCTAATACACCTCCTAAACCTAATTTAAAAGGCGTAAGCATGCTCGCCAACGCTCCCCCCTTCGATGACAACACGAGCCCAATCCGCAATTTCACTACTCGCATTCCCAGCGGAATCGCCTCTTCCGCGGCGGCTTCCCACTGGCGACATGTCTCGGCCAAGAAATCATCGCCTCCAGAACTGTCTTCTGTAAGAATCTCCATCCCGCGATCTCCATAAAACCCCATCGCAGAAGCGTTGATCAATATCTTAGGCGGCTGATGCAGCTTGGCCAACTGCCGGCATAACCGCTTCGTTCCCTCTACACGGCTTTCTAAAATGCGCTTTTTTTTATCGATCGTCCATCGCCCCGAAGCGACATTTTCTCCCGCCAAATTAACGACAGCGTCGCATCCTTCTAAAGATGTCGACTCACATAGAATTGCATCGTCTGATAATTGAGAAGCGCTGCGAACCAGCCTTTTTACGACATGCCCTTGTTCCCGTAAAAAACGGACCAAGGCGGAGCCTACGAATCCCGATGAACCCGCTATAATAATACGCATAATGATCCCAATGAAGATTAAGCTAAAACTCTCGCCTAATTTAACCCTTCGAACCCTTCGTGAACGTGCCCGTGCCCGATTGTAACCTTTCCCGGTTTCAAGTCCGAGCTCTCGATTTAACCTAAACCCGTTTCAAGCTCGAGAGCTCGGACTTGAATCGGGGGAAAGATCAAAATCGAGAGCTCGGACTCGAATCGGGTTTAGGCTAAATCGGGCGCGGGCACGGGCACGTTCACGAAGGGTTAAATTAGACGAGGGTTATCGCACCCGTGCCCGATCTATACGAGATCGCAGGCTTCAACCGGCATCCAATGTGGATCCTTTCCTTCCCATTTAACATTACAGCCAATTGGATTTGTCACTGACGTGGAGATCGGTTTTCCAGCCATATGCTCTTCGAGGGCTTTTTCCAAGTTATTCACAGTCATTTTACTCGCATCGCGAGGCTTATCCACTCCTCTTCCCGTATAAATCAATTTTCTAGTCTTGTCGAAAATATAAAAATGCGGAGTCCGCAGGGCGCCATACGCCTTTGCGATCTGCTGATCTTCATCATACAGGTAAACCCAAGGAAATTTCTGCCTTTGCATGCGCTGAACCATGTGTTCAAATGAATCTTCGGGATAGGTCCGTTTGCTATTAGAGTTTATCCCAACAAAAGCGACTCCCTTCGGGATGAAGCGTTCCGCAGTTTGGCGAGTGACTTCATCTGAACCGATGACATAGGGGCAGTGGTTGCATGTAAAAAAAATGACTAACGCCGTCGCCTTGTCAAAGTCTTTGAGGGAATAGTTCTTTCCATCCGTTGCGGGCAATAAAAAATCCAATGCTTTGGATCCTAAGGGTAAAGTAAAGGGCATAATCATTTTCCTTATGTTTTAGACTCTTCTTCTAGCTCTTCCGGTAATATGTGAAGAACCACGTTCCTAGAGTTTGGTTTTCTCCGTGATGGCGGCTTTATGAGCGGCGTGGGAGCCGCGATTTCTGGCGGAACTTCTCCCTCTTGCTTTTTTGTTTCTTCATTTATATGAATGGCGACATCCTTGACTTTCAAATCATTCTGCGCCAAATCACGCTGCAATTGTATTCCATTCCTTTCAAGAGACAGAAACCCGACAGAATATCCCAAACGAGTTTCCAATTCAATCCATTTATTGCCATACAATTGACGTCGTTCATCCTCAGTAGGAGCCGTCTCCTGCTTTAACGAAGACAATCGAAGCGCCTGAGTAAAGTCTCTGTCAGCGCTGCCGCTCCTGGCTCTTCTATGTTGCTTTTCTTCTTCTTTCACCGCTGTTGTCGATGAGGGTTGTTGCGCGCCCATTGACGATATCGGCGAGAGTGGTTCATCGGTGGCGAGACGATAAAGCTCCTTAACAACACCTTTTAGCTTGTTATCATCAGGCAACGCTCTAATTAAGGACGAAATCAATCGATCTTGTCCCGGCAGTTTGTTTTTATAATTTTTTGGCAATTCATTAAAGCGCACAATACATTTTTTTAGAGATTTTTCTTCTTTCTTTTTCTCAAAGCGTGTTAAAGCGCGCAAAAATGTACGAAACATTTTCACTTCCAGTGTTTTGCTATGCTTCTCAAACCTGGCTTCCATTTCTTTGTGATGTTGAGCGTGAACCTGTTCTCTGACCTTCTCTTCTTCTTCAGTGATTCTTTTTAATCCAAGACCAAAAATGCCGGACGCAATCATGGTGATTAAATTCAAGATTAAAGGAGCAAAGGCGCTTGGGCAGTTATTTTCACTGGCATAGTAAATTTCTGTACCTGCTGAAACCGTATTTAATGTTCCAATTCCATAGTTAGCCCATTTTGCCACCCTTAATACATTCTCTTTCAACCACCACGAGGTCTTAAGTTCACCCTCTTTAGACTCACGTTTCGCTTGAACGATTTTTTTACTTTGCTCTTCAAAAGAGGCCTGTAAGGACTCATTAATTTTCACGACCTGCGTCGTGACTCTTTTTAAAGCAGGCACTTTAGCTTGCAAGCCATTTTCCTGATCGAGGTCCTCATGTAAACTTCCCATCATCTGTCTCATCGCGCCCTCAAGCGTCGCAAGCTCTACAGCCTGCTGAACGATGTCTTGTGAAAGTTCATTTGAAATCACCATAATCCACCTCCTAGCTAACGCGCCTTAAATCACAGCTTCTCAAATAATTATTTACATTGCAAGCTAGACTATTTTTTGCCATCTTCGCATCTGTTTTTTACTTTGTCATGCGAACTTTGTATTGAATATATTAATTAAATGTAATAAATATAACTTGCATTAATTAAATATAACTGTTACAACTATATAAATATAATTATCAAAATAATAAGGATTAAAATGTCGGAAATAAAAAACCACTTACATCTTGATGGCGTTCATTCATTTAATAAATGGACGAAAATTTTGAATACATCGTGTCCATGTATTTGCGGCCACATTTGTAGACGGCTTCTATTGCCGGCGCATGCAGCCGTTGCATTGGTCGAAATGGTTGTTAAACAGGGCGTCCGTGGAACAATGATGTTGACTTCTGGAATGCTGACTTTTAACTGGGAAAGAATAAAATTTGGATTAATTGACCTGATCTCCATTGTCGTTCAGCTTGCGGCCCTTCCAATTTTAGCGCTTATTGCCTTTGCCGCATCGCCTCATCTTGCTGAAGTTTGCGCAACAAAAATGCAAAAACAATTTAATCAAAAAATGGATGAGGAGGGCGTGCAAACATTGCAGGTGAAACAACCGGGAAAAGAGTCCTCAAACGCGTCAGTAAGGGAGATACAACATGACAATGATACCAGGGTCACTCTGGTTTGTCGATTTTTAGAAAGGGCGACTCTCCCGATTCAAATTGCGGTCCAAACAGTGACTCAACTAGCCCACCACATTCTGGCGTTTGGCATCGAATGCGAATCTGAAATCGCTTGGGGCATGGCAAGCGCCCCTTATAGAATGTTTCAAGCCATAAATCCGTGCTATCAGATCGATCAGGAGATAAAAATGTTTCACGGTTTTGTTTCTGCATGATCGTGATCGTGGCGCTCATGATCATGATCGTGATCGTGATTGTTGTTAATGGCGCCTGTTTGCGGCTGTTTAGCCTGTTCTCGTTTGCGTTGTTTTAACAGATCCACTTGACATTCATACCCTTCAACGTGAAACATCAATTTAAATTTATCCCATTCATCGGCAAATTCATCAACGAAACTGCGACTCGTGTTTTGTTTGATTTGCATGAGCAAAAACAGAAGCTTATGCGCGCTGGTTAGACGTTTAACGGTGTCATCTTCGCCTGGTTTGATTTTCTGCTGCAAAAAATAGGTGGTGATAAGATCCGCCAATTCATTGGAATTATTTTCCTTCAGCGTCACCCAACGTATAAATTCATTTCTCTCCTTGGGCGTTGCAAATTTACTTTCAGCCAATATCGTCGCGCCTTTATACATTGTCTCCACATACTGATCGATTTGATCATAAACCATCTCATCGTGATAAATCCCGCATGGCATTTGACAGTGCGATGATAAAGTCCCTTGAATGCATAGAGCGGCCCAAATTCCCATCGCTAACATTTTCTTTTTCATTTTCGATCTCCCTTTTTTCTTCCCATTGGTTACGCGCCCATGCCCGTGCCCTATTTATTTTTCATCTATTCCGTGGAATAACTTATCCTAGAGAAACAGTTTTTTTGCAAAGAGATTTTGATGGGCGCTAGGGAGTTTATGCAGAAAGGCTTATTAATTTCGAGCACGGGCACGGGCACATCCTATTACCCATAAGTTAAAAAATGAGCGCTTACCCCTCTCTGTGCGCTCTGTGGGCTCTGTGGTAGCCAAAGAGCTTTAATATGATTCAATTTAAGGTTTTATATCCACCACAGAGCGCACAGAGAGGGGGTAAGCGCTCATTTTTTAACTTATGGGTAATAGGATGCGGGCACGGGCATGTAACCAATTCTTTATTCACGGCGCTTGTCACGTATATCGATCGCCGTGTAAAGTAATCATCATGAACAGACCTATATTTGCGCTTTTCGATAATGTTTTTATTCGCTCCTGGTGGGTCTTGCTCTTTATTATTTTGTGCTTCATGTTGTATGAACAGGTTGTTAGAAAACGCGATCGCGATTATGCAAAGCTGTCTGAACACCTTGTGGAATTAAAGCTCCAAAAAATCAAAGCTCTCAAAATACACGAAGAACTGGCGCTGCAAATGAATAGCGAGAGCGACCCGGCTTGGATAGAACTCGTTCTCATGCGAGAGCTCGGCCTAGTCCCGGAAGAACAAACAAAAATTTTCTTTCAGCAATAAGAAACATGGAAACCGTTCTTTTCACTATCGCCATCTTCGTTCTAATCCTGTGCTCAGGATGCTTTTCAGCTTCCGAGGCCGCCTTCTTTTCTCTGCCGGTAACACGCATCAAAACCTACCAAAACGATTCCGACCCCAGGCGGCGCCTGATTTCAAACCTTGTTCTGCACCCGCGCGACCTCCTGGTGACCATCTTCATGCTTAATACGCTCGTGAACATTCTGCTGCAAAACGTGACCTCAAGCGCCTTTGGCGCGCTCGCCGGCTGGAGCTTAAAGGTAGGAGTCCCGCTAGGCCTTACCTTGGTGTTTGGGGAGATCATCCCAAAGTATATAGGATTGCAAAACAATGCAGCCCTCGCCTATCACATTGCGCCTTTGATTAATCTTTTACAAAATCTACTCAAACCAATTCGTCAAGCTACAATCGCCATCACCGCTCCAATCTCACGCCTCCTCTTTTTTTATTTGAAAAGAGAGCCTGAGATTTCTAAAGAGGAGCTCCAACACATCTTAAAAACCTCTCAGGAACATGGCGTATTTAATGCCGATGAGGGAGAATTGATGTCCGGCTACCTTCAGCTTCAAGACGCCAGCGTCAAGGAGTTGATGCGGCCGCGTGAAGAGATTCTTTATTACAACATCGCCGATCCCCTAACAAAGTTAACATATCTCCTTGTGGACCAAGAGTGTTCACGCATTCCCATATGCAGCGAAGACTTAGACGATATCCTGGGAATTATTGATGCAAAATGCTTTTTCTTGCATCGGAAGACTCTTTCTAAGCCGGAAGATCTTAAATCCGTGTTGGTTAAGCCATTCTACGTACCGGAATCCACGCCGGCGCGCCTACTGCTGCGCCGCTTCCATGAACAGCGGCAAGCGCTGGCGCTTGTCGTGGACGAGTACGGTTCAATTTCGGGTTTGATCTCTCTTGAAGATCTAATGGAGGTTGTAATTGGAGACGTTGCGGACCGTCGTGATCAAAGCGGTTTGTATACAAAAGCCGGTCCCAATGAGATCATCGCGAGCGGCAAGTTGGAGCTGAAGGAGTTTAACGAGATTTTCGGCGTCTCACTGAAAAGTCAATCCGGCATGATGACGATCGCAGGGTGGCTAATGGAACGCTTAGGAGAGATCCCTAAAAGCGGAGCGAACTACGAGTTTGAAAATTTCCTTTTTCAGATTCTAGCCGCGACGCCAAACCGCATTCGCCGTTTATATATCCGCAGGTTAAGGTAATATTATGTCGGCTCACCCAGCATTATGGTGGCTCTTTCTAAATGTCTTGTCAGCCGTCGTCCTGGCCTTTTATTCTATGCAGGAGATGGCTTGCGTCTCTTTCAACAAAATCAGACTGCATTACTACGTCAGCAAAGGAATAAAACGCGCAATCTGGATCCATTACTTGCTGCAACATCCCGCCCGACTATTCGCCACAACGCTATTCAGCGTCAATGTCGCCATGTTCATTGGTTCCGAATGCGCCAGACAAACGTATATTGCTTGGGGACTTGATCCAGATATGGCGCCGATTACTCAAATAGTTTTTATCGTTATTTTTGCAGAGCTCGCTCCCATGTTCGCCGCACGCCGCTATGCCGAACATGCAGCGATGCTTGGCGCGCCGATTCTTTATGCTTCCGCAAAAATATTGACTCCGCTGCTCTGGAGTCTCGAGATGGTCTCCAAAATGGCGAACCGCATAGCGGGCGGAAAAGAAGCGCAGGCGCCGGTGGCGCTGCATCAAGAGGACCTTCAGCGCATTTTAGACATCCAGGATGAAGACCGCATCACCGACACGGAGGGTGAAGAGGTCAACGTCGTAGCGCGCAACATCTTTAGCCTAAGAGACAAAGACGCTAAACAAGTGATGCAACCGATTGGCGCAATCGCTATGCTTCCTTCAAATGCAACTGTTGGACAGATGGGTCGCTTGCTGGATGAACGCGAGGTGGAGCATGTCCCCATCTACCACCGCGACATAACGTCTATTGTAGGAATCGTGCAAGCGCGTGACCTGATTCGAGCGTCAGACAGCCGGCGCTTGCGCGACTATGCGCGCGCGCCGTGGTTCATCACTCAAAATACAAACGCGATCCAAATTCTCAAGGAATTCCGACACAACAACCGTCATGTCGCCATCGTGCTCGACGCACAGGGCCTTGCCATCGGCATGATCACACTAGATGATTTAACCGAAGAGATCTTTGGCAAAATGAGCGGAATGGCTCATAAAATCAGTCCGCTGTTTATGCTTGATCGCATCTTTCCAGGTAATATGTTGGTCTCCGACTTCGAAAAAGAATTCGGCGTAATTTTAGACGCCTTGCATCAAGATGGCGATCTCACTCTCGCCGACCTCATGATTAGGACTCTCGGTCATCATCCCGAGGCCGGGGAGTCGATCTTTCTCCCTCCTTTTGAACTCACCGTGAAGGAAACAACCCTCATGGAAATCAAAAA
>JABDEO010000057.1:13031-14558 GCA_013287015.1 Chlamydiota bacterium | reverse complement strand
GTTTTTTGCCTACAAAGCAGGGCGGGACGCCCTAGCTACCTTCCTTATTCAGTATTCTAAAAAAAGCGACAAAAACATTGCGTTATTCCAAAAAAAGCGACAAAATAAAGCTTTAAGGATGGCTTAATGCAAAAAAAAGAGTCGAAAAATTGGCCGGAGGTGGTCATCAGCCTCGGAGATAAGAGCGTTTCTCAATCAATCAGACGCGCGGCTAAAGCAATTTTACGTAAAATTGCATCAAAAATCTATTCATCCAACCTCGAAGACACGCCAGAAAATATCATTAAACGTCATCGATATCAGATCCTTGGCCGCCTATTTCCAAGCGGCGTGATCAGTCATCGCTCGGCGTTGGATGGATGGTAAAATACACACCAAAACGAGTGGATCTTATCTGGATTGCGCCATTTCAATATTAATATACGATGATTTTGATTAATCGCGCCATTATCGAGGTGGGCTTTAGACACAAAGTTGACAAACGAAATTTAAAAATTATTTTTCTCTTTTCATTTTTATCGCGATATAGCCCTCTCATCATGATGTTTGTTATTACCCAACGCGAGTTTTGGATAAACGATTGCCCTGACATTGACGCTTTGGCGCGTATTTTGGGGTCAGGCCTGACACTATGACACTTTTAAAAACGCCAGTATGACACGTTTCAAAGCATCATACTGGCGTTTTTTAAAAGTGTCATAGTGTCAGGCCTGACCTGGGCTGAAACGAATGACCGATTTTCGAAGAAAATCAGCTTGGTTTTATCCCGCCAATTTTGGCGCCGTTTTTCAAATGCATTGACCACCCCCGGAGGGGGTGAGGGCATGTAGCCCAGGGCAAGCGAAGCGCAGCCCTGGGTGGCTGCATTGAATAATGCACCCCTGAAGGGGGTGCGGGCCCATGTTTAACTATGTTCAATGCGCCCAAATTGAACACAGAATGGATTTGCGTATCGCTAGCAAAAAGTAGGCCCGCACCCACTTTCAGGGGTGCATCATATAACATGACTACCCAGGGCTGCGCTTTCGCTTGCCCTGGGCTACATGCCCTCACCCCCATCCGGGGGTGGTTATATGACGCATTTAAAAAACGGCGCCAAAATTAGGGGGATAAAATATGATTGATTTTCTTCGAAAACCGGTCATTCGTTTCAGCCCAGGCCTGACCCCAAAAATACCCTGGCGCTTTTAAAAGTATCAAAGCGTCAAACTCACCTTTGCATGTTGTCCAAGACTTTTGCAATTGTCTCGGCAGGGACGCGAGAAGGCAATCGTTTATCCAAAACTCGCGTTACTCAAGCATCATGTGTTCATTTTGGTCGTGCGTTCAGTGGGTTCTCATCCTTCCCATCCTGAAATTAATTTTTTAAGCGCTCGAGGCGGTTGGAGTTGGAATGATGGCCTTTCACTTCGGCTTTCGCTTCGAGGGACTCCTCTGGATAGGTGATGTTTTCAAAAGGGTATTTTGTATTCGCCGCTTGTTGCAGCTGCCCCCAAGGTCCGTTTTCAAATAAACCAATGCTGCCAT
>JABDEO010000057.1:0-12931 GCA_013287015.1 Chlamydiota bacterium | reverse complement strand
CTCTGGATAGGTGATGTTTTCAAAAGGGTATTTTGTATTCGCCGCTTGTTGCAGCTGCCCCCAAGGTCCGTTTTCAAATAAACCAATGCTGCCATTCCAAAAAAAATAAAAACAGACGACTCCCAAATAGGCAAAACAATATACGTCCATTTGAGCCAGCCCGGCACAGGGGCGTCCGAGCTCGCAATGCCCGGGTCTCCGTATTCTTCAATTTCGTTCATTGCGTCGCATCCTCATCTGATTGTTCATCATCTTCTCGCATCATTCTTAATTTGGGCTCCTCATCCATATCAAGCCGCCCTTTGCTCCATAAATGAATGAAAATTAAAAAAGCGCCGTCCACTAAGAAAATAACCATCCCATAATGCAAGACGGATCCGTATACGCCTCCGGAATCAACTACAGCGTGCATCTCCCTCAAGGCGATTTCCTTTGACCTTCGATGATCTCGAGCGTTTTAATCGGATCTTTTCCAAGCCACCACGCCTCTGTCGGAGGCGTAATGCGCGTTCCCTTGGTCATCAGGTATTGGTAGATCGCTTCGAATTGATAGTTTGGGACTCCAACGGTTTGCGGAGCTCCGCCGCTGGGATCGTCATCAAAAAAGTGCTTGAATGAAGGCATTATAGAGCCTTTGCTGGCCGTTTTCGGAGCCCAAAAATGTCCCTTATGCCAGTCGCGCGAGGGGCGTTTGACGCCCACGCGTGGCGATAGTCATCATGATGGCGACTGCAAAGAAAACCTAGGAAATGATCATCATCGGCTTCACCGGCAGCCAACCTAGGGCGTTGGGCAGTTCCGCATATTCCCAACCGAAGTTTGTTCCTGCGGGGAATGAGCAGACAAAACGAAATTTAAAATTTATAACTTAAAATATCTGGTTTAATTGTTTCGGTATGTATATTTTTTTCCTTTAATTCCGTACACATTTTATCCCAGTAATTTTCTAATTTTTTTTCATTTTTATTGCGATACAGCCCTCTCATCATAATGGCGGATTCATAAGTAACTTTTTTTTCTATTGCTTTCTTTAAAAATTCTTCCGCTTCTTTGTCACTAATTGGGGGTATCCCTGGAGTGCTATTACACCCAGCTAACAACAATAGTAATGCATCTGACGGATCAACAACTTGTTCATAAGCTGTTTTATAGCATTCATACCTTTCGTTATAACGCCACGTTAATCCGCAAAGTTCACCCAATAAAACGTTATTTTTCCAATCATCATTCCAATTAGATTGGTATTCATCGCGGATAAGAAAAAATAAACGAACGGCAAAATCTTGAATGTCGTCGTCATAAAAATTTTTAAAAAACAAATCGTAAGCTAATGACATGCATTCTTTAAACTCCAGTACCTTGGTTACCTTCTTGATATCAAATTTTTTTGTAATATCTAACCAATTTTCTTCACGCATTTCTTTTAATAATTCTTCTCTTTCAAATTCATTCATTTTGTTATCACCCAAGCATCATTTAAAAAGATCTCTCCATTAATATATTCATTAAACACGGCTTTTATATGCTCTTTACCAATAGCAATTTCGTATTCCTTACGAAGAATGGATTCAGCAACCTTTTCTGTTTGTTTCAAAAATTTTTCAGAATGAACACTCTGCTCTTCCAATAAAGAAACAACTTTTCTAAAATCTTCTTCTACATTCCCACTAAGATTAACAACTTTTTCCCAAGCATGTTTTTTTTGCATAATATGGTATTGGACATTAGAATTTTTTACAAAAATTTTTCCTTTTTCTGTTGACCCTATATAGGACGATTATTGCATTTGATCCATTTAGGCATCCAATAGTCCCAATATTTTTTATAGTTTTTCTTTAGTATTTTATCTTTGCAGTGACAATTCCAATAAATTTCAGTCCATTCTTCTTCATCCTCATCATCATAGTTATCATGCAGATAGTATTCGATCCATACATCATGACATTGAGGACATTCGACATGAGAGCATTTTTCTTCGGAAGAGCTGGGTATAAGAGAGATATATTCTTTAACCAAACTGGGTTTATTAGAGAATCTTTGGTGTAAACCACAGTAATCTTCCGTTTCATACTCTCTTTGTAAAGCTATAAGATTTGGCGCGAAGAAATAGGCAAGAAACAAAAACACAAAAAAATATTTTATCGTATGCATATGATCCCTCTTCTTTGAAAAAAAATTATCCTAAAAAAAGCTCACACAAAAGTAAACAAAAACCTATTTGCTAAAATACGTGAAGTTAGGTCAAACGGCATTTTTCTCATCCTTCCCATCCTGAAATTAATTTTTTAAGCGCTTGAGACGGTTGGGGTTGGAGTGATTACCTTTCGCTTCGGCTTTTGCTTCGAGGGATTGCTCTGGATAGGTGATGTTTTTCAAAAGGGTATTTTGTGTTCGCCGCTTGTTGCAGCCGCTCCCAAGGTCCGTTTTCAATGCCAGGTTTTCAGCCACTCATCATACTCTGTAGGCTTTAAACGGAATCGGGCAATATTTCCTTTGTGCAAACTCATTAGTTCAGTTTCAATAATTTCTATAAATTTCGCTTGATCATCCGTCGCCAAAATCGCTGCCTTTTGTTTAATCGCCGCCACTGCCGTTTGCTTATCCATGCATTTGCGAATAATTTCCCCTATTATCGTAATGATAAGACTGCGATGCCGCAAACGAAAAAGATCTGGCTCTCCAAGCTCTTGACGCGTTGCCGAGTAAAGAGAGCTGGAGCGTTCATAGGCCCACACATACACTTCGCGCAATAATTCAATGCGATTTAATTCATATACACCCAAAAGGCCACTGACATAGACTTGCTCGGGCACGTCTACGAATGATAGAGGACATAAGTTTCCACGAATCAAGGAAATATTAGCGGCAAGCCTCGACACTCGCTTGTTGACATCTAGAAATGGTTGCAAATAAGGCAACTGAACCATCGCAAAAAATGACTGTTCAAAAGGGTCGGCAATAGCGTCCGCTGTGTCTAAGATCTGTTGGAAATACTCGCTAATCAATTGCGGAATCGCTAACGGTTGATACACCGATTTGGCTATGCCCACTGGTGTCGAACGCAGGGAGCCGCACGCTCGCTGATCGCGCAACAAATTGTCTGACAAAAGAGCATGCAAATTGAAAATAGTAAAGCTGTTAAATCTCATCTGCTCGGCTGACTCCACCATAAATTCAATAGCAGCCTTATGGTTTAAGATCATTTGAGCTTCTATGCTGTCCTTCCCTTCCGGAACTTCTCCCAACTCCAGCAGTCGCTCCGTTTCGAGCAATGAATAAGTGTTTCCTTCCAATCGACTTGAATTCCATGACAAATCGATCAACAGTCGGTTTAAAATTTGCCTGGCATAGGTTCCGGCTGGACGTGCGTTATCCGTAGATTTTCCGATTTCAAGTAAGTGGTTTCGCGTGTTTTCAGAAAGATAATATGTTTCGTTAGGGCGATACTTATCGAGAAATTCTCGGTTATATCCCACAGGACGGCGGGCTTGGATGGGTTGGCGAACGCTTGCTTGGATAGATAAAGCTGCTGACGAAAGCGGGATAGCATTGTCTTTCACTAAGGAAACATCTGGTGGAAGAATAATGTCAATTGGTTGTTTGCTTTCTTTAACAGGCAAGTGATACCGTCTAGAACGAGCTTTACCCGAGACGTTTAGGCGATCTTCCGCCGCCAAAAAAGCTAAATAGCGTTGCAAGGATCGCCTAGGTAAAGGTGGAACCAGGGCCTGCAGAATTTCTTCTAAAGAAGCCCCTTGAGGAGACCGCTTTACTACCTGTAGGATAGCATCAAGAATTTTACTAGAAATTTGTTTTGCCATCGTTTTTCTCCTACTGAAGTGGCGCAATTAATAAAATCGCGCCATTTCAATATTAATATACGTTGATTTTGATTAATCGCGCCATTAAAATAGCTTGAAATGGCGCGATTCACAAATCGCGCCATTATTGATGCGGGTTTTGGACATTTTTGTCTTGTTGCTTTTTTACAGAAAATATTTAAGCCTTCGATTTTAAAAAGAGGAAAAAAAGATAAAAAAGAAGAACCAGGTCCCTGGTTAGTTCGCGTGTTCATTGGTTCCCACACCTGCGGTTCCGCTCGCTAGGGCTCGCTACACCTTAGTGTGGGCTTCATAATGAGAGAAAGAATGATGCAAAAAAGATTAAGATGCAAGCTTTTGGTTTCGACCTGCGGAATGTGGATTCCTCTATCCTGCCTATCCTGAAATTAATTTTTTAAGCGCTCGAGGCGGTTGGAGTTGGAATGATGGCCTTTCACTTCGGCTTTTACTTCGGCTTTCGCCTCGAGGGATTGCTCTGGATAGGTGATGTTTTCAAAAGGGTATTTTGTATTCGCCGCTTGTTGCAGCTGCCCCCAAGGTCCGTTTTCAAATAAACCAATGCTGCCATTCCAAAAAAAATAAAAACAGATGATTCCCCAAATGGGCAAAACGATATACGTCCATTTGAGCCAGCCTGGCACAGGGGCGTCGGAGCTCGCAATGCCTGGGTCGCCGTATTCCTCAATCTCATTCATTGCGTCGCATCCTCATTTGATTGTTCATCGTCTTCTTCACGCATCATTCTCAATTTGGGCTCCTCATCCATATCCAGTCGGCCTTTGCTCCATAAATGAATGAAAATTAAAAAAGCGCTGCCCACTAAGAAAATAACCAACCCATAATGCAAGGCGGATCCATATACGCCTCCGGAATCAACTACTGCGTGCATCTCCCTCAAGGCAGCTTCCTTTGACCTTCGATGATTTCGAGCGTCTTAATTGGATCTTTTCCAAGCCACCACGCCTCTGTCGGAGGCGTAATGCGCGTTCCTTTGGTCACCAGGTATTGGTAGATCGCTTCGAACTGGTAGTTCGGGACTCCAACGGTTTGCGGAGCTCCGCCGCTGGGATCGTCATCAAAAAAGTGTTTAAATGAAGGCATTATAGAGCCTTTGCTGGCTGTTTTCGGAGCCCAAAAGTGTCCCTTATGCCAGTCGCGCGAGGGGCGTTTGACGCCCACGCGTGAAAGATCCGGGCCAATGCGCCGCGTTCCAGGAAACGTGACTTCTTGGTAGATATACTCGCCAGGTGAAGAGGGAGGAGCGGGAAAGGATTCGGAACCATTTAGGACGACATCCTGGACAAGCGTCCTTGTTTGGTCCGTGTGGCAATACCAGCAGCCTTCGATATTGTAAATATGCTCCCCTATGCTGATTAATTCCCGGCGGGATACAAAATTCATCGGGGGATTGGTGAGTTGCTGGAGACTTGCGACCGCCTCCCCCCTGGGGTCATATAACCATATGGTTCCCCAGCTTGTGTATGTCTGCTTTGCGCGATACTCGATGGGATTGGCGACGTAGATCACGCCAGGATCAAGATGATAAGGCTGTTTGGCCGCGCCGTCGAGAATCGTATAGTCTTTATCAACCCAATTTTCCAGGAGGCTGTCTGATGGAGCCAATGCGAAAGCTTCAGAGCCCTCCGGGGCGTACAATTCCATAATTTGAAAAGCTGGTTTGGGCAGTTTTTCGTGCACAGCCAGCGGGTGTTGTTTTTCCCATTCTTGCTGCAGTTCGAGCTGCAATTTCTTTTCGCGGTCTCTCAATGGTAAAGGAACGGGACGCAACATGAGTAAACGCGCCGTCAGCTTTAGGTGAGGATCCCCATTGCGCGTGACATACCGTTCAAGTTCCGGAGTGGCGACTATGCGGAGCGTTTCAGTCTCTTGGAAGGCGAGCAAAGTATAATCTTGCTTCATATGATAAACAAATTGCCGGTTGTCTCCGCCCGCGCGGCTGATGTAAAGATTCGGATCAGCCACTTCATACACCTGCACTTGATAGGGATTAGTCGGCTGAGTCCATGTTTGCTCAACATAATTGGGAGCGACCAATACGGCGATTACAGCCGTGGAAAACAATAGGACGATTCCGATGAAGGTGAAGATGGCGGATTTTTCTATATTGTGCATTGCATTGTGTAGACTCATGAATTCGCCGCCATCGAAAGTTTTTCAGAATGTTGCGCCGGGACCTTTAAAAAGGCAGTATTAAAAATATTAACAGCAAAGAGGATGTTGCCAAAAAGAACGACCATGCCGCCAAGCCCCCTCATCACCCACCAGATATACATCTCCGAGATGGTCGCTAAGAACGGCAAATTGACAAGGTTATTATGGAATTGTGCGTAGCTGGCGCCATCCGCCCATGTCGCCCACATCATGCCCTGCAAGAACCCTCCAATCCATAAAGGGAAAATAAATAGAAGGCTGCCCCATAAGTTAAGGGCAAAGTGCCAATCGGCCAGCTGTTCGGACCAAAGAGGTTTTTTGCTGATCACCGGCACAGCTTGATAAATGCCGGCGAAAGCGAAAAAAGAAAAAGTGGCGTACAATGAAACATGTGAATGACCGATGATCCAATCGGTTTTTGAAGTGATTTCGCTGACGTTGCGCAGAGCCATCAGGGGCCCTTGGACACAAGTAATGAGATAGTAAGCCGTGCCTAAGATGATAAAACGAATTGGAGCGCTCTGTGTATATTTCTCCCAATTCCCTTTAAGCGTGGCGAAAAGGTTGGTTACAACCGTCCAAACGGGGATGAACAGCCAAATTGAAAAGACAATCGAGGTTGTCTGGAGCCACTGTGAAATGGGACCGTGCATCATATGGTGGGCTCCGATCCAGGCGTATACGAAAGCGATGGACCAAAATCCGATCATCGATAAGCGGTGGCTGTAGATGGGAACATTGGATAATTTAGGCAAAAAATAGTAGGCCGTGGCGAGTCCCAAAGGGGTAAAAATAAGTCCCACCAAATTGTGGACATAGAACCAGCTGACATTCACTCGAGAGATCCCGCCTGGGACCCAATTAATGGCATAGGTTCCAACGATGATAGTGAAGGCCGCCCAGAATAGCGTTCCCATGGAGTACCAGAGCGACACATACATTTTTTCAATTGTCCGCGTGGCGATAGTCATCATGATGACAACTGCAAAGAGGATCCAGGAAATAATCATCATCGGTTTCACTGGCAGCCAACCTAAGGCGTTGGGCAATTCCGCGTATTCCCAACCAAAGTTTGTTCCTGTGGGGAATGAGTAAACGCCGGGAATGAGGGCAAGCCACCATAATCCAATTGAAACGTAAGCGATCCGCGGGCTCCACAAGGTTACTCCACATAGCCTGGGCACAAAATAGTATAGCAAACCGACATTGGCTGACAATAACCACAAAATAGCCACATGCCAGACATGCACAGGACGCACACGCCCAAAATGAATATACTCACCGGAAAAATAATCAGGAAAAATGAATGCATTAAATGCGAGGAAGGTTCCGGTGATCATCCCAACGATCATAAAAAAAATCGCAGGATAAATCATTAATTTCACTGGCGTATCGTTGTATTTGTCCATAGTTTTTTATTTTTTTAGTTTTTCTTGCAATTGTTTAAATAGCGACGCTTGATTTTTCCGCGTGCGCGCAGCCTCTTCAAAATCTGTCAACATCTTATTGCGAAGGGCTGCAATCGCTTTTATTTCGCTGTTGAGGCGTTCGATTGTCTGACTGCGCTCCGGCGACGCTATTTTGCCCTCTTCAATTATTCGTTTTTTTTCTAAAGTAGTTATTTGCAAATCAAAATTGTTTTCGATTGAATGGCTAAGCGTTGCGATCTTTCGCTCATGTTCCGGGTCGATGTGCATTTCAAGAACGCCATCATTCACAGTATAGCGTCCTTCGTTTAGTGCAAGAATTTCATTATAACTTTGTAAGGATGCTTCATTATTTGATCGTGATAAAAGATCATTCCTAACGCCTTCGTAAAGATCGCGTTCATGTTGCACTTGACCATTCAGTTCTACATATAATGCATCAATGGACCGCTGCAGCTTTAATTTTTCCATAGCGTCTAATTTTTGCCGATAAAGCTCTGTGGCTTTGTCTAAAAAAACCTTCTCTGTATCTATCTGTTTAAGCAATGTTTTCTCTTGAGTCTGCGCCTGATTATATTCTTCTTGAAAGTTGCTTAAAATCAGGTATTCCTTAGCGCGAGCGTTTTCGATCAACTGCTGCATCGGTTCGAATGTTTGATATAAGAGAGCCGATAATTGTTCGCGCTTTGCGCGTTCGCGCGACAGCGAGCGAATAAAGACAACCAATTGCAAACGTTGTAGGGAATTAGTCAAGTCTCCCCATGGGGTCATGCCGGTTCCCGGAACGCCATATTTAATTGATCGCAAGAGTCTAAGATCGTCGCGGCTGCCAATCCAATCCAGGTTCGTCAACATGCGTGGTTTAGCGCTCTGCATCACTTCCGCTCGTATCCCTGTTCCATCGGCTTCCGCCCCATGACATACCGCGCAGTTGAGATCAAAGAACTCTTTTCCTCGTGCGATGTTGTCTTGCGTATAGAACTTATTTTTAATAAAATAATTTTCCTTATCAGGATTTTCCGGCGGATTTGGAATGACGTCAAAAATATCGGTGACTGCGCCGCTAGGATTTGGAGTGATTCCAACTTGCATTTTCGCCGGCATAACGGGCTTTTGGTCATCATTTGAGGCTATTGCCAAACCAAGAGAGACTTCTTTTCCATCATTTTCTTCTCCTTCGTTTGTTTTGAGATTGCCTTTCAACTGATTGCCTTCTTTATGCAGCTCTTCCAATACGTCTTTGGGTTGATATTGCCACTTAGGCACGCTGCTTTCGTCTGGAATGGTTTTACCGCCGGCAAGCGAAGAAAACAGCCAATCGGCGATTTGCTCGATTTCGTTCTGAGTCAATACGGGTTTCCCTTCGAGGTCCGGCTTGTCTTTAGCTATTTCTCCCCAAGGAGGCATCGGAGTCCCCTTTACCCCATGCGTAATGGAAAAAATTGCACGCTCTTTGGTTAAATTTCTTAAAAAATCGGGGTTGCGTAAATTCTTTGGAACGGGGTAGATCCATTCGGAGACAGGTCCGTTTCCAATAAGCAGTTCGCCATGGCACTGCGCGCAATGAATATGGACGGCTTGTTCGGGATTAAAGCCAATATGCCGCCACACATTCGTTTCCGCATCCCGATTGCGCTTTCCCAACACGTCCAGCATATGCGTCAATGCATAAAACTTCGTATCATCAAAGGGGAATACGGGCATGATCGAGTTTGGGACGTGTTCGCCGGGATTGAGAAAATGCTCCATCAGCCATTCATCGGTGCGGAAGACCCCTGACCAATTTGGACGAGGTCCAATAAGTCGGCCGAGGCCGTACTCTTGAATGTACATCATCAAAATACGTTTCACGCGAATTTGCCATTGCGCGCGCTCTTTCAATATTTGCGCTATTTTTTGGGGATCTGTTTCGCTGTTGACCAACTGCGCATAATAATGATTTTTGGCGCGCATGGCGAATTTAAAATTCGAATACAACGCTTCGATATATTCGGGAAATTTTTTATCGATCTCTTCCAGAAGAGAGCCTTGACGAACATTTTCGACTATACGTTGATCGATTTCCGACTGATGCGCATCGATGGCGGCGACAATTTGCGATCCTAATGAATCTTCGGGAAACAGTTGCGTAAACCATTGTCGCGCTTGATATAGCTGATCAAAGTCCGCTTCGCCGTCCTTGCCTTTTTCGACGGCGTACCCGATGTTGGATTCAAAACCCTTCAGACGATGGCACGCGGCGCATCCTTGAGTGGCGAAAACCGTCATGGAATAGCGCAGATCGTGAATTTCAGCGGGATTGATCGGTTTTTCCCAAGGCATTTTACGGCCGGCTTCCCACTCTTGAATCGCAATTTTATGAGTTGTATCCGCTATTGATTTAACTCCGCCTTTCTGAGCTAATAGAAAATTCACTAAATCAGACAACTCCTCATGATCGAGGCGCATGTTGGGCATTGTGGATGTTTTAAGCTTGCCTTGCGGCCAAACAATCGACTCCTTAATGTACCAAGGTGAATCATTGCCGATGCGCGTCAACTCTGGACCAACGCCGCCTCTGGAAAATCCTGCAATGCGGTGGCAGGCGTAACATCCTTGTGAAAGAAACAGGTCTCTGCCGTGCTGAAAATTTGTCGTCAAAAAATCGATGTCTGAGGTCGCATGCGTTAAAAACTCTTGATCGTCAACGGTCGCTTGAAGTGAAGTCTCCGTGTCTTGAACATGTTTAGACATTTCCCTTTCCAAGTCCCATTCGGCCGCTTTGACAAAAAGAGAACCGGTCGCTGTTTTCTCGTGTCGATGCTCTGCAAGAAACTTATCCACTACTGGCTCCAACGCCTTTTCTTCTTGTTCTTTTTTATTATTTTCATCGACAAGAGACTTTGTCAAGATGGCGGAGCCCAATATTGAATTAAGATGCTGATCGATATTTTCAAGAATGATTTGTTGATCCATTGGCTGGATGGACTGACTTGTTCGCCCGGCAGTCAGATATTTTAATTGAGTTTTCGCTTCGAGCTGCTTGTCGGGCGGAAGAGTGTAGTCGTGCGCCTTTTGTTTTATATCCGCTAGAGTCGCTTCCAATCCCCTATCCTCGATCTCCTTCTTAATGCGCAATAAAGTGATTAAAACCTGCTTTTCATTTTCAAACGAAACTTTCACCGCCTCAACCTTGCGTTCATGCCGCTTGATGATTGTCGAAGAGGCTTGAATCGATTTTTGCAGCTCATCGGGGGTGGACTGATGGCATTGCATGCATTTTGCCTGCATCAACGGCTGGAGCAGCAGCGGAGTCGTTTGAAAAATAAGGTCGGATCCAGGCTGATGATTAAACATCCGGGCGAATGAAGGGTCGTTTAAAGGGTCGGATTCAGTGAATTTAGGCGTTGGCCCCGTATACTCGATCTCATATTGTCCGTCAAAAATCGGACCATGCGCCGTTTCCGTTGTAAGTCCTCGGCCATTGCCATTATGGCATACTGTGCAGCCATATTCTTCTACAGGATGAAATTCAAATGGACGCGTTTCCTTGCCGATCAAAGGGTGCATTGCAATCACCTTGGTCACGTCATAAACGCGTCCCTCAACATTCGCCGTTTTCAGCTTCTCCAGTTCCTTGGCTTCCTTTAAGCGCTGATTGACTGCATCCGGATCTCCTTGCGCCTGCAACTGTTCAATCACTTCCCGATCTTTTAGTTCCTTGATTCTTTGATCCAGTTTTTCCCAAATGTAGTTTTCATTGCGCGCTTGCAACGGAAAACCTTTGGCGTCGCGCATGATATTGCCATTGACGTCATGCGCTATTTTTGTTGGAGAAAAAGCGCTCACTTCCAAAGCGACATGGCAAGAGGTGCAGCGATCAATCACTGGAGGGCCGCGATCTTCCCTTTCTAAAACGATCTGTTTGATTTCTCGTTGAAAAGGAGGCGGGGACTCGCCTGTATAACTGGAACGGAATTTTTCCAAAGCGACGTAATCATCTTGATAAATTTTATATTCCGGAAATAATTCACGATGCACAAAAACGGAAAAAAAAGCCACGGACACAATGCCGAGGAAGATCAGTGCAATTTGATAAATGTCAGAACGCATAGGCGCACTCAATGTCTTGCATAGTTTTCAGTCCAGGGCCAGATCCAACCCCAATTCGCTCCCCGGAAATAGACGCCGATCACAATCAACACAGCTTGCCAGGTCATAAATAAGGTCCACAAAAAAACAGCTAAATAGCGGCTGCGATGAAACCAATATCCTTGGCCGCGAGGATTGCGGTCCAAGTATGGTATCAGCATTAAACCAAAAATAATGCCCAAAGGAATGGCGACTCCCCCCCCAGAAAGCGTCATAAGCGACCATCTCCTGAAGACCCAGAAAGTACCAGGGGGCTTTGGAGGGATTGGTGGGTTTGGAGGGATTTGCCGGTTCTTCAAGCGGAGCGTCTATAAAAGAAAGTCCGGTGACCAATGCCAGAGTGAATAAAAAGGCGACCATTTCCGCCCGCAGCAAATGAGGCCAGGTAAAGACAAAGTTGTAAGGCCCCTTATCCACTGTGGGACACGTCCCCCTCACCAGCTCCATCAGTCCATATGTTCTAGGCACGCCTGGAGCAAAAGATTCCTTTGTATCCGATCTTTGCACCACTCGATATGGGTCGGGCCGCATTCTATCAGGAGGCCTTGATAAGCCGCCGTCTTTGCGAATACGCCAAAAATGCACGCCGATTAATATTCCAGCCAATAGCGGCAAAAAGGCGACATGAAGGACATAAAAACGAATCAATGCATCCTGTCCAACGTTGGTGGAAGCCAGCAGCATCACGCGGTTGATGTTGTATTGAAAGCCGGGGAGATTAGGCATATACCCCGCGATGTTTGTGCCGACGGTTATCGCCCAAAACGCGAGCTGGTCCCATGGGAGCAAGTAGCCGGTAAAGGATAGGATAAGGGTGAGGAACATCAATGTCACCCCGATCACCCAGTTGAAACGCCGCGTCCCTTTATAAGAACCAGTATAGAAAACGCGCGACATATGCAAAAATACAAAAAGCACCATCATGTGGGCGCTCCAGCGGTGCATATTGCGATACATCATGGCGAAAGGCGTCGTATCCTGCCAGTCCTTCATGATGTCGTATGCACGGTCTTCGGCAGGGATATAAAAAAACATCAGCACGATCCCCGTAAACGTCAAAATTAAAAATAAGCTGGTTGTAATAGCTCCCAAACCCAACGTATAAAACGGATCCAATGAATGCTTGTGACACTTAACCGGATGAAAATGCAGAAAAAAATTCTTAAAAACAATTTCCGATCGATCCACATCATTATTTGGATAGTTATGGCGAAAAATAGAACGCACGAAATTTTTGGGCAAGTTGGCGAGATTTTCCCACCATGTCTCTCTGCGTTTTCCCGGAAAAACAGCCATGTCGGCGCCGCTCCTTTATCAAATTTATGCGTTGGCGGGATACCATGCCGCATCCCAATCCAA
>JABDEO010000056.1 GCA_013287015.1 Chlamydiota bacterium | reverse complement strand
TCCTAAATAAATACGCGCAAAAGATACCAAAAACACATAAAACCCAACAATGAGCCATGTCCAACGGCTTTTATAACAGCTCAATAGGATGCCCGACAACAGAATAACAGACTGGGCGGCGCCGCTTGGAAATCCATAGCCGCTTACGTTAATGATTCCAAGGCTAGGATCAATGTGAAAGGGTCGAGGATGTGAAAAATATTCCTTCAAGGCGTAATTCATTAAACTACTAACTAGTAAAATATAAAATAATTTAAATCCTGCCTTCCAGCCGTTTCCAAGCCATATAATGGGAATCAAAATAAAGAAAAATTCCTGTCTGTCAAAAAAATCAAACAATTTCAAAAAATCGTCTAGAAACGGCGTCCGAAATTCATGAATAAATCGAATAAATTCCAATTCTAAAAAATGCAAAGACTCAAAATTCATTGGGGTAATCATTGTGTTTAGCTTTGTGTTTAGCTTTGTGTTTAGCTTTGTGTTTAGCTTTGAATTTAATTACTTTCTGTTTATAAAGATCTCATCTGCAATATAGGTGAGTAGGGTTATTTATGGAAATAAAAGTATTTCTGTTTTTTCTTGCGATGTATCTTTATGGATTTTCAATGATGATATGGGCCATATTTTTTGATAAGCATCCTACGAAAACAAGCGTCAACATTTCGAAATTTGGACTGGTTGTTCTTATCTTGACAGTGTTTTATTGTGCGTATGTACTATGGACAGTGGGTTTGCAGTAGATAACGCGAGTTGTGAATAAAATGATTTGGACGGAGGCGTAATCGAAAGCAAGAGAAACTTTGCCAGGAGTGTAGGGACGATAGGGACTCAAGCGACCTTAGGGACATTGGAGACAGGGACAAACAACCTGATTGCTGATTGTCTCTGTCTCTAATGTCCCTAAGGTCGCTTGAGTCCCTATCGTCCCTACAATTTTTGCAAATTTTTTCTTGCTTTCGATTACGCTTCCATCCAAGATCCCATGCAAGCAAAAATGATAAGAATCCAAATACGGGCAAGACATACGCTCAAAATAAATAAGTTTTGGACTAATTTAACGCTAGGATGGGTTAAGGGGGAGGCGGCATCGGTGGAAGATAGAATATCTTAGCTAACAGAGCGTACTGCACCACCGCACGGTCAATCGCCTCCAGCGCTCGGTTGTATTCCAGCAGGACTTGTTCATCAGTTTTATCTTTACTTGCCTTCCTTTCTATTGATTCCGTTTCTATCTGCCGCAATATCTGTTCTCGTACGATTTGCGCATGCTTCAAGAACTGCTGAACATTTAACATGCTCTCTTCTCGCTTTTCCAATGCAATGTCAAACGTTTTTAAGGAATGGACTGACGTTGGGCGCAGTGACGCTCCAGTTTTACTATCACTCTCCGCAGCAGCTGTATTAACAGATCGTTGTTCTTTAGCTAAAATGCGCTCAGCTGCGCATTTTATCAAAAATAGAGTTGTTAAGGACTTTAAAGCATCGGCTGAAATAGGTTTGCCAACTGAGACTTCATCATAAATTTTGTCTCCAAGTTTGACGACAATCGTTTTTTCTGATAGTTTGGCGGATAATTTTTCGCTAAAAGGCGAACCTTCTAAGAATCGGACGACTCCGTTGTCTAGATCAAGTTCTCCATTTGCAACCGTTTCATTATCCTGTACGAGTTCAAGTTCGACTACGTTACCCCAAGAAAGCTCGTTAACAATTATAGGTAGTCTAGCACCAATAATCTTGGGAACTCCATTAGTTATTGCCTTTGCATTATTCAAATCCATGAGATCCTGAGATAATATAGAGAATACATCGATAACCCCCTTAGCAGGTTCGCTACTGATGTTAGAATTTATTTGAGGTAACTCCTCACCTTTTGAGCTATTAATAAATAGAGGGTCCATAATCTCTCCTATGGAAAGTGAAACCTACTCTCATTATACATATAAAAATAATTTTAATTCAAATTGTTTTTAATTTCTTTTTTTGCTCTAGTATTGATTTGTGTTAGATATAGTTTAGATATTTTAAATAGAAAAAGACTTGCATCAAGAACGATGAAAGTCTTTTTTTTTAAAAAGATAGTGCTTATTTTTTTGCAAAAAGAGAGGTGGCTGACCTTAAAACATTGTTTTTATCTGTCATTGTCTCCACCAATTCAACGCCATATTTATTCGCTATAAGATTTGGAGTTTCCCCTTCCATAACATATACTTTACATAATTTTTCAGTCACAAAACCTTTGTGAATAATAAATTTCTCACCATTAATTGTCGAAAGAGACACCATCATATTACGATCTACCAATGCCGCAAAAAATGCTGGTGTTTTTACAGTATCATGATTGACTGCCGTAAGATATACTAATGATACTTTATTAATTACATCGACTTGCACCTTTGAAATGTAAAAAAAACAACTATCTATCTCTGAATTATAAAACTTGATTGCCTTTAATTGCAATTTTTTAATATCTTTTGATTCCGCCTCACTATTTTTGATCAAGTCAATGTTCACATTAGCAAAACTAACTTGCACTTTCGTGCCAACTTTTTTACTTCCATCAGATGCGTCAGATGTACATGTCGGACTGGATGGACGTGAACTTGGCGGACTAAACGTCGTCGAATGATTTGACGTCAAGCTAGGGGCGCTAGGGCGTGATGCAAGACTGGTCATACTTACCTCTTATTTTTTATGTTTTTAGATGTGTTTATAAATAAATCGAAAATTTGTTTAACCTTATTCTTACATCTATTAGCATTTTTATGCAAGATTTATTTCATATTACCATATATTGCATTGCATAATAGAATAATAAGCCTCTGTTATTCTCTAAAGGCTTATTACAGAGGAGAGAAAAAACTAAGGGACCTAAGGGACAAAAAGGACCTAAAGGACATTAGGGACATTGGAAATAGCAAATGTGAATGCTTCGTAAATGCTTCTTTTTTGCTAAAGTCCTTTAGGTCCCTTAGGTCTTTTAGGTTCTTTGTCCCTTCTTTTTTTTTGTCCCTTCCCTTTTTATATGTTTTTGTCGATGCTGCGGAGGAAACTATTGATGATGGCAAGCACTAGGGCAAAAACAAGGGCCCACCAGAAACCGTCCACGTGAAAGCCGGGCACGATGGCGCTGACCGCCATCACCAAAAAGGCGATGATGACAAACGTCAACAATCCCAGGGTCAAGAAATTGATGGGAAGGGTAATGATCAAAAGAATAGGAAGGATCAATCCATTGACAACGCCCAAAACCACCGCTGCGACAAGCGCGCTCCAAAAATTGCTGACATGGACACCTGGAAGGATGTATGCGGTAATGCAAACCGCAAGCGTACTCAACAAAATCGAGATAATAATATGCATGGTTTTCTCCTTAGAATACACGTTTGCAAAAAGTTCCAAAAATTAACAAAAAGGCTATTGCTTGAATTTAGCATCGCCATATACAATGCGCATCAACATGCTCATCTTCACTGTAAGAAGCCTGAACATTTATTGCACAGGAAAAAGTTATGAAATTCACTCCATCCGCATGCAAGCGTTTATCGCTTATTGTTGTCATTATCATGTCAGGAGTTGTCACGGCTTGTTATCGCATGCCGACGGATGACGATTATTGCGTCTTGCCGATGACTAATAGTCCAGATTTACAGCGCAAAGACAGCAAATCCATGCCATCAGTAGGTTATTAATATTATGCTGGAAATATCAATCAAAAACGTCTTGGAGCATCTACGGCAAACCAATCATGACGCTCAAATACAAGCCGAAACGCAACAAGTGGTTTGCATTTTGCATCTTGCCGGCAGGGATTTCCCTCTATTCGTCAAAGTCGACGCCGACGAACGGGTCTTGCAGATTCTAATTTTCATGCCCTGCATGATGGGCCCTCGCTCAACAGCGGAGGTTGGCCGTTTATTGCATTTTCTCAACAAGGAGCTCGATCTGCCAGGTTTTGGCATGGATGAAACGGCTGGCGTGATTTTTTATCGCTGCGTTCTTCCTACATCCGACGGCAAGGTCGATATTAACCTTTTTGATAGCATTATGGTCTCAATTCCACGGCTTGCTCAAGTGTTTTTCCCTGTCATCGCGGCTGTAGCAAACGGAACGCCCTTTGAGGCTATCGTTGGTCAGGTTCGCGATGTGCTCAAACGTTTTGCACAGCGATCTTAATTTTTTATGGCCACACGCACAATTTTCTACGATACGGAAACGACAGGTCTCAGCAGCGATAAGGATCGGATTATCGAAATCGCCGCATATGAACCTCTCACCGACCGCACTTTTATAAAACTCATCAATCCCGGCTGCCCCATCCCCCCTGAAGCTTCGGCGATTCATCATATCACGGAGGCGATGGTCGCAGACTGTCCATCATTCGGACAGGTCGCTTGCGAATTCTCCGAGTTCTGCGAAGGAGATGTCGTCCTGATTGCACATAATAACGATGCCTTCGATATGCCTTTTCTTCAGAAGGAATATGCACGATGCGGCGCAGCCTTCCCCTCCTCTTGGAGGTTTTTTGATAGTTTAAAGTGGGCGCGACGCTACCGCACGGATCTGCCAAGGCATACTTTGCAATTTCTACGTGAAATTTATGGCGTTTCCGCCAATAATGCCCATCGCGCGCTGGATGATGTGATTGTATTGCATCAGGTGTTTAGTCAGATGACGGACGATCTCACTATCGATCAAATATTGACTTTAATGACGCAGCCAAGAGAACTGTTGCATATGCCTTTTGGCAAGCATCAGGGTAAGCCCTTAAAGGAGCTGCCAAGCGACTATATCCGTTGGCTGCTGAGCGGCGGAGCTCTCGATAAGTCTGAAAATTTAGAGCTGCGCGCCAGCTTTGAAAAACTGGGGCTACTCAAATAACGCGGCCGTGTTCACCTTTTCGGTCACTAGAATCACCTCTCTGTGTGCTCTGTGATCTCTGTGGTTGATAAAAAAATTTCAAGCTTTTTTATCAACCACAGAGATCACAGAGCACACAGAGAGGTGATTGAGTTCTTTCTTAGTAAAGGTGAATAAGGCCAATAACGCCGCATTGAAGCTAATGTATGAATATCGCCATTATTGGTTGTGGATATGTTGGAAGCGCCGCCGCCCGGCATTGGAAGCAGCGTCATCATGTCACAGCCCTCACCCGCAGCGCAATGCGCATTCCGGAATTAAAATCAATTGCCGACGATGTAAAAATTATTCAAGACAATTGGGCTGAAGCTCTGGCGGGATGCCAAGCCGTATTGCTGTGCATGGCCCCGGAACAACCTGATCACTATGAAAGCGCTTTTTTGCAAACGGCGCAAGCTGTGCTGCAGGCATTGCCGCATACCCCCGAATTAAAACAAATCATCTATACAGGCAGCGCATCTGTCTATGGAGACCATGATGGGCGTTTGGTTGATGAAAACACGCCTTGCCTGCCTCAGCATCGCAATGCGCGCATTTTGATCGAAACAGAGCAAACCTTATTGCAAGCGGAAGCGTTGGGCTATCATGTTTGCGTATTTAGGCTTGGGGAGATCTATGGACCGGGCCGGAAAATCGCTGATCGCTTAAGGCGCATGGCGGGGCGCCCGCTTCCAGGCAACGGCGTTGGCGCGACCAATCTTATCCATTTGGATGACATCGTAGGCGCCATTGATTTTGCGCTGCAGCGCCGCCTTAGCGGCATATATAATTTGTGCAATGATCTCCACATTCCACGCAAACACCTTTACGAACAAATTTGCAACGCTGAAGGCTTAGAACCTATCATATGGAACCCGGAGCTGCCTAGCCAGCATGCGGGAAATAAGACTCTCTCCAATGCAAAATTAAAAGCCGCTGGACATCAAAACTATAATCAACAACTCTATTAATAACATAATATGATTATTTATATATATTGACTGTTTAAAATAAATATGCTAGGATTTTCGATTATATATTGATAACTTAAATATCTTGGGAGGTTTCATGAACGGCAGCACATTAAGTTCTATGTCATCGTCATCTTCATCATCTTTATCATCGTCTTCTTATCTTCCGATGCCTCAACCGGTCCTGTCAGACGCCATTGATGTCAATACGCAAAACACAAGCCAAGTTATTTTGACTTCGATTCATCAAGAGGAAAAAAAGCGTCATGACAACGCCAACAGATCAGCCAATTCTTTGGCCTCCAAGAAAATAACGGTTTATCTGCCAAGATTAAAAAACTGTGAGGAAGAGTGGGAAAAGCTTGGCGTTATATGGCAGAATAAAACCCCGACAACTGCTTCACGAGAGGAAGCCACATTACCCGAAGGGTGGGCCTTCGATATTGCCATGCCTTTTTCCGGCAGCGTATTATGTGATGCATCCGGCATTCCTAGAGCAAGGATTTTTAATGATGAGTGGTATAAGCCTGATCCAAGCATTGAATTTTTCACGGAAGAAGAGGGCATCGCTGCATTAAAACAAAAAGCGGAAGAGAAAATTGCTAAAAAAGAAAAAGGGGAACAAAGAGCTGTATTGAAAGGACTAATTCTTGCCAAAAGATCAGAACGATGGTCTGAGGAAACCCCTTTTGGCGTCTTTTTTATAAAAAAATCACAGCAATGGCTGGGACAACATGTCTATGAATCCGTAAGACGTTCCTGCCACGGATTTTTCCCCACTCAGGAGTTAGCTGACCAAGCTAAAAATTGGTTGGAAAATTCTGTTGGTTATCATCGTATATATGATTCGGTTTTTGTGGATGAGAGATACGATCCATCTGACAGGACGAAGTATCTCTTAGTTGATGGATTTAATGATGCGGGATGGTTTCAGGTTGACACATGGAGCGCTTCCGCAATCGAAAGCAGACAAATTGAGTTAGAGAATGCAATAAAAAAGAAACAAAGAAGACAATTTATTATTGAACAGAGATCTGAAAAACCGACAGTAAAATGTCCTTTTGGTATTTTTTATCATGTGACTTTATTTGGAGGAGGCTTCCGGCGCTCATGCCATGGATTTTTCCCTACTGCGGAATTAGCTGAGGAAGCGGCTCGATTACTCGACTATGGGATTAAAAGCACAAAATATGTGCGAAAAATAGATGAAAGCAACTTGGACTTTGTGGAAACGTTTAAAACAGTGAACGGTTTTGTTGATAAAGATTGGCATTTATCCAACGACTGGCCGATAGAAAATGCAAAACAAAAAAAGCGGGTGGCTGAAACTAGATCGGAAACATGGTCGGAAGAATCTCCATTTGCCGTCATCATGATAATTCTCTACAAAGGATCTAAAAGACGTTTTTGCCTTGGATTTTTTCCTACTGAAGAATTAGCGAAACATGCTGCGGAATTATTAGGAAATTCCAAAGAATATGAAGTGGAATCCTCTAGCGTATCAAAAAGGAATAAAGATAATTTTTCCTTGATAAAACTTCGCAATTTTAGAATATGCAACGGTTTTACTGATGAACATTGGTATAATCCCAAAGATTGGGAAGAAGAAGTCATCCTGCAAGAAAAGCGCATCTTGGCGGAGAGAAGAGAAGCATGGTCTGAGGATGCCCCTTATGCAATGCTTTTCTATATAAATTTTCATGCAGTGGGTCGAACACAGGTAATTTGCCACGGTTTTCTTCCCACTCAAGAACTTGCAGGGTTGGCCAATGCACTACTAGAAGATGCCCCTTACTATGAAAAAGCGGATAAAGTTAATGTGGAATTGCTGGATAAAGAAGATCTGAAGTATCTTAGCACCCTTAGTGTTACATTTGTCAATGGGTTGACGGATAAGCAGTGGCGTCAGCATCTGTAACGTTATTATTGGCCATTTGTGGTTGCGTGAAAGTTCCCGATGAACAAGTCATAATGCGTCTGTAAAATAAATTATTAGATAAATTATTAGATTGAGATATAAAGTATTCTTGTGCTATTCTTATAATAGGGTTTTCTTTGTTCAGTTAAAAATTTTTAATAAAACAGACGTATATCTATATTATAAAATGTTAAATTTCTTGGTATTATCATGCCTTATCCTAAAGAATTGAATATTAGTTTTCAGTACTTAGGTGATGATTATAACATCAGTTTAGTAAGAAGTGAAAAATCTGATCATTCAGTGGAAATGAATGGTTTTAGCTATGTCGTTTTAGGTGATAAAGATAAGCTAGACAAAGCTTGTGAAATTCTAAAATCTGTTTCGTTGGATTCAATTTCATCTTCTGAAGATTTGAAAGACAGACTATCTCTTCGCAACGACATTTCATTTCCACCACGAGCACAAAAAATAGACAATGTTGGCGCAAAAACATTAGGAATAAATTCAGTCGCTCCTATTGAAGCTTCCCAAAAAGCTGAAATCCAAAAAAAGCCTGACGAAAATGATCTTCGCGTTCATCAAGATCGAATCAATACAATCAAGGATAATCTCATAAGAGCAAAGGATGCTGCTCAGAAGCTTTTCTCTGTAATTGTCGATAAAGTGCAAAAAATCTCGAAAGGAAAAAGCTTTCCTAACGGATGGCCTAACTTGGAACAGGCAATGAAAAAAATGGTTGAGAGCATCGATATTGCCAGAAGTCAGGTGGTTCATGGAGAATTTGTCCTAGCTGAACAGTCCTGTACGGAAGTTTGGGAAGAATTCCAAAAAGTATACGAAGAGTTATCTCATTGTTTTGATGAACAAGTTTTTGCCGAAGAAATCCTCTCAGAACTTTTTATTGAAAAAAAGACAGTCCTTAGAGATTCTCTAGTCATGGCTAAAGGCGCCTGTAGAGATTGCGATTGCTACTTAATGGAAAAACAAGTTGATGATTATCTTTTAGGCGCTGAAAAACATTGGGGATTTAGCGGTTCTGTCGCCACTGTCTATGGAGGTAATAAACTTCAAATACACGCAGGCTATGGAAAAATTAATCCAATGACACCCAAAACTTCTAAAACAAATACGGAAAATACTGTATTTAGTTTAGGCTCCGTGACGAAATTCATAACCGCAATTGCAATTATGCGGCTTCAAGAAGATAAACCAGAATTTGATATTGATAAGCCGATTACTAGTTTTCTTTCTAAAGAAAATCTTCCAAATAATCCTGAAATTCGAGTTTCTTGGGATAAAATTACTGTTAGACATCTGCTAACCCACCGCTCTGGCTTACCAAATCACATGAAGGGGTTAAATAAGAAATTTCAAGAACTTAAAAAACATAAAAATGGGAGAGTCTTGACATCAGATGAAATCATTAACCTCGTAAAGGAAGATCCTCTTACTCAAAACCCTGGTAATGATCCACCCGAATATAACAACACGGCATATATTCTTCTTGGAAAAATCATTGAAAATGTATCGGGAAAAAAATATGGAGACTATCTTGAACAGGCTATATTTGATATTGCAGGAATGAAAAACTCAGGACTGAATGGTTCTGCATCAGCCAAAGAGAATGTGAATATTGCAGAAGGTTGGAAGCCAGACAATACAGGCGAAAGCCTAGAAGCATTTTCTTCGGGAGGTGTTTATTCCACAACAAATGATTTGATACGACTAGAAGGAGCGCTTCATTCTGGAAAAATTCTATCCATGCAATCACTTTCCGAATTAGAAAAAGGAGTACATCCACAAGCAATGATAACTGAGGGATTCGGCTGTGATATATCTCGAGAATTAGGTTTTAAGGTCATTACTAAAGGTGGAGGATTACCAGGTTTTACGACGTGTATTACACTTATTCCTGAAAAGGAGAATTTTATTGCAGTGCTTGGAAATAGCTTACTTCGATCAGAAAAAGTAACTTATGACCTCAGTCGAATACTTTTAGATATACAGGTCAATTTTCCAAAAGCCCTACTTGATGAACTGGTGATAAAAGATTATGTAGGTCATTTTGAAGAAAAAGATCGCACTGGTTGGCCGTCATTTTCATTGGAAGAAATTAATGGAATGCTATGTGAAAGATATCCCGACGAAAGTTACATTCAACTTATTCATCAAGGCAAGGATGTTTTTATTCAGCCCGACAGTGGGAATGAAATTCGATTCGTTCGTGATAAAAATCAAAAAGTTATTGGGTGCCATGTAGTGGCTGGAACTTACCCTGCTAATGCTGAATTTCAGATTAGAGAAAGTTGATCGTTTCTTTCTGCAAGCAGTCATTGGAATGGGTCTAAAAGAATTGTGGGGGACTTTACAACACCCTTAAAGGTTTATAAGAATCGATTAATTTAAACCAGTAGTCGGCCTTCAACTTTTCCCACTGAAAAGTCTGATGCTGCAGTTCTTCATATTTTTGTTCTAAAAAAGACTCTGTGACCTCGCTCCAATCATTCACTATGACGATAGGCAGGCCTTCATACACGGGATCGAGAGATGACGTGCGCACAATCGGAAATGTTCCCATGTATAACGCCTCCCAAGTGCGGTAGCAGTCGAGACCCTTGCCGCGCGGGCTTACTACAAATTTGGATTGAGCAAGATCGATTAAATAGGGTTCTAAATTTTTTGGCTTCGCAACAAAACAGAAAGGCTGCCTAATAAACCGCTCATACACCATTGTGCGTTCTTTCAATGCACACTCCTGATAAGTGGAGTCTATGGTGAAATTCATATACACAAGATGGCTTTTAGGATACATCTGAAGGTTGTTTTTTATATTGTCAAAGACTCCTGTATCGCCATACGCCCAATATCTATTCGCAATTCCTATGGGTATTAAATGCAGTTTTGGATGAACAAAATCCTCAACGTTTTGTCCAAACCAAGCGATGATGTTGTCATCATCTAAAAAATGAGCGAATGTTCCAGGAATAGAGTCGTCGCTGTTCTGAGAGATTAAAATATAAGGAACTGTGATTAACGGATGAATTTCATTGAAAAAATGGGACAAATAATCAGCTCTTAAGAAAATAACGCTGCCGGGAGCGATGTTATCGGGAAAAAATGCGGTGTTTGTTTCATCTATGACGAAGTCAGCATAGGCGCGAAAGGAATCTCCTGAAAGATAGGGAGCGCTGGAGCCTCGCTCTGCAATGATGTGTGAATCACTTGCCATGACATTCGCCTCAACGACATTAAAAGCGTTTAAATAAACAACAATCCAAGTTGTCGCACAAATCTTTAAGAAATCCTTCATACTGCCCCCACAGATGTAACTGGTTCACCAGCACCCCCCTCCAGTTAACAATTTAACGCAGAGACACAGAGACGCAACGACGCAGAGTTTTAATTAAATCCATCATATTTAAAACTTTTATTTATTGATAAAACTTTTGTGAACTCTATTATTTTCGTGTTTTCCTCTGCGTCACAGCGCTGATCCTTACACACAAGTCATAGTAGCGATTCAACACAAAGACACTGAGGCACGAAGGAAGACAGGGTGGTTGCTGAACTTCTTTGTGTCTCCGTCTCTTTGTGTCTTTGTGTTGAATTGCCCTTGGATAGTTTATAGAGTCCTTTCTTGTACTTGTGTGTAAGGATCAGGTCACAGCGTCTCTGCGCCTCTGCGTTGAATTTTTTTACATCATTTCTTTTATTTTAATTGGTAAGGCATAGGGAAGGAGGGGTGTTCTTGAAGGAATTGGCGAATGCCTTCATTGCGCAAGCGGCAAGCTGGGCAGGAACCGCAGCCTTGATGTGGAACGGCTTCATAGCAAGTAATCGTTTCGCTCAGCAAGTAATGAAGGACGCCTAAGCGATGCCCTAATTCCAGCGTTTCCTTTTTAGTCATATGGACGACAGGCGTGCGAATTTCAAACAATGGATCATCTAGGTCAATGCGCAGGATTTGCTGTTTGAGATCCATATAGGCGCGTGAACAGTCGCGATAACCCGAATTGTCGCTTTCCACTTCAATGACGCCCATGTAAATACAGCGCGCCCCGCGATGATGGGCGTAGACCGCGCCCAAACGAGCCATCAACCCATTGCGGCCCATCACTAATGTATTTGGCGTCTTTCCAAGGTCATGCTGGATGGCGGTCTGTCGATTAATTAAAGCGTTGTCTGTGATTGAGTTAAAAAAATCTAATTGCAGTACGGCATGATCAACGCCCCAATCGGAACAGATTTTCGTCGCTTGTTGCAATTCAATGGAATGACGCTGTTGATAGGCGAAGGAGAGGCTAAGCACGTGTCCTTTACCAAACTCCTGGATGGCCAACGCCAAACATAGGGAGGAATCCATTCCGCCCGAATGAATTACGATCGCTTTTTTCATGATTAATCTCTTACAAAATTTGCACTCTTCGCATGATCTTTTGCGTGACGATGCATGATCTCCCACATGCGACGGAAATCGGGGCATGTTTGAAGCAGCTCATCTTTTGTGCCTTCTGCGATTTTTTCGCCTTTTTCCAGGTAGATGATCTTATCGGCGTCCTCAATGGTGGAGAGGCGATGGGCGATGATAATCTGTGTGACCTGGCCACGCAATTGTTGAATAGCTGTTTTGATATGGTATTCGCTCAGCATATCCAAAGCGGAGGTCGCTTCATCCATAATCAAAATAGGGGCGTCTTTAACCAAGGCGCGCGCGATAGCTAGGCGCTGCTGCTGTCCTCCGGAAAGATTTTTGCCGGCCTCGGCAAGCTCAGTATGGTATCCTTGAGGGAGTTGCAAAATAAATTCTTCAGCATGGGCCTTGCGGGCGGCCGCTTGCACCTGTTCCAGAGAAAAGCCGCGGCCAAAAGAGATATTTTGGACGACAGTGTCTAGAAAAAGAAAGGGTTTTTGGGGCACGAAGGCGATATTGTCCCGCAGGGATCGTTGAGTATAAGCTTGGATGGGTTTGCCATCGATCCGAATTGCGCCTTTCTGTGTGTCATAAAGGCGCGGCAGCAGTTGCACGATTGTTGATTTGCCAGCTCCTGTAGGTCCCACAATAGCCACCGTTTCGCCCTTGCGCACGGTGAAACTCACTCCTTTTAACGCCCACTGCTCGCCATATTTAAACCACACATCATCGAATTCAATCACATTACTCAGGCGCGTCAGTGGAGTTGCATCGGGATGATCCTCAATTTCAGGCTTAAGACGCATCACTTCATACATTCTTTCAGCTGCGGCGATGCCGCGCTGAATATGGCTGTTTTCTTCAGCGAATTTTTTAATTGGTTCATAAAATATATAAAGAAAACCGCAATAAATCAACACTTCAGAAACACTCATCCTTAGAATGTATAGCCCATAAAGAAGCGCCGTCGCTAGAAAAAACATGGCGATTGTATGCACAATAGGTCGTGAAGCAAGGTCATAACGCGCGCTTTTCTGTTCGAGGGCCGCCATGCGTTGATTGCCTTCTTGATACTTTTTCAATGAAAAATCTTCCATGGCAAACACTTTCACTGTCTGAATGCCGGATAAAAAATCGATAAGGGCGGAGGCAAAGCGTTCCTGATTTTGTTGTATCTGTTTGGAAATGCGTTTTACGCGCCGCGCCAAGAAGACAATGGGGAAAATAATAAGCGGAAAACCGAGAAAAACAATCAATGATAGGCGCCAGGAGGTCAGGAAGCATAAGGTAAGCGTGGAGGCGACTGTAAATGGCGTTTGAATATAATTGACAAGACATGCGTTAACCGCTTCAGAAATTAATGCCGCATCGCCTATTACGCGTGATGATAAACTGCCAATATTATATTGCTGATAAAAACTCATGGGCAGCGATTGAATGTGCTCAAAGTAATCTTGACGTAAATCACAGCTGAGCCGTATTGCGATTAAGCGAGTGCTGTAGCGCTGTATAAAAAGCATGACCGCTTTAAACAAAGCCACACATACAATGAACAGGGCTAAATATTTTAAATTATTGGTGATTGGGAATATCCCGCTTAGAAAGTTGATGCCTTTTGAGATTATGTCTCGATCCGAACGCTGCGCTAAATAACGCGTCGCATCAGCCTTAGTCACGTAGCCTGTATTGTTGACGTCCAACTCACGCCAGCGTTGCTCCAGATCGTTTTTAGAGAGAACCGCCGAAGCGACCGGCTTGCCGTCTTTAAGTGGAGCAAAAAGCTCAAAAAAATCCGGTCCCTTATTCGTGATGACTCCAATTGCAAAAATCTCTAATTGAGAGGCGAATGTCAGCAAACACATTGCGATGAGGGTGAGTACAATCAGAAGGCGATGCTTTGAGCTGCGGAATGCTGTTCTAAAAAGTTGTCTCATACGAAATCATTGATCTGGGCGGATTCATTAGCGATGAATTGGCCTATTTTACGAAACTTGAGGTAGCGCTGCTCTACAAGAACGTCTGCTGGAATGCGCTGAAGAGATTCACCTTGCTCCAGAATAAATTCCTTTACATTGCGGTAAGCAACCTCCGGCTTATGGTGCGCCCCTCCAAGCGGCTCTGCGATGATTGCATCGATTACCTGTAAACGGAGCAGATCTTCAGCTGTTAATTTTAATTTTTCAGCGGCCTCTGCGCTCTTGCCGGCGTCTTTCCATAAAATAGACGCGCATCCTTCCGGCGAGATGACTGAATAATAGGCGTGTTCGAGCATGCCAATGACATCGCCTACGCCGATGCCTAGGGCTCCGCCTGAGCAACCTTCGCCAATAACGACTACAATAACGGGAGTCGCCAGCCGCGCCATTTCACGTAGGTTGTGCGCAATCGCCCATCCTTGGCCGCGCTCTTCCGCCTCCAAGCCCGGGTATGCTCCCGGCGTATCTAAAAAAGAAACGACAGGCAAATGGAATTTTTCCGCCAAGCGCATAAGGCGCAGGGCTTTGCGAAAG